>CAJQHT010000049.1 GCA_905478245.1 uncultured Rickettsiales bacterium
TAATGTCTGTTGTTGACTCTTTTGCCTCTTTTTTCGAGTCCATCTTTTTATCAGCATCTTTTTCTTTTTGCTGCTTACCTTTGGGATATTTCATAAAGTCTCGTACTTGCTGCTGTAAATCAGGATTTTTACGAAAAAACTCTACTTCTATATTCTGCATCCTCTTTATCTCGGCTTGCTCCTCTTGTGCTTGTTTCATGCTTTTTTGCATTTTTTGCTCTTGTTTTATACGCTGATCACGATCTTGACTTTCTTTCATAATAAATATAATTAATAAATTAATATTATTACCACTAAACTTAGTATAACATATTAAGAGTCTTGCGTCAAATAAAAATACTTACAAAATAAATAGAAAACTACACTAAAAACCAAGTACAGTTTATAATTCTATATAGAAATGAAGTATTTTATGATTATTTTTAGCATAAAAGACAAGGTATATAAGGAATTATAGATAGGATTTTCATATCACAAATAGACTTCTTACTTCGTATCTTAGACTAAAATAAAAAGCCTTGTACCCCATTGGGCATAAGGCAGTCGTTTTTAATGATTTTATCTCCAAGCTATTTTGTAGGTAAATCTATTTATTTTTGATAGTTAGTACAATAACAAATCACATCTTTAAAATGGATTAAATTAATAAATAATCTAACTTCATATTTTTTGCTTAAAATCTACAAAAAGCTTCGTAAAATATGGGTATATTACAGCTCGTTTTTTATAATTTTTATCTAAAAAATATTTAGTTATGTTTGTTCATTAAAGGTGTTATTTGGTATAAGACAATTATTTAACGGGCTAAACCATCTTTTTCTGAAGAAGCTTTTTTACTTACCTTATCTTGCCAATAATTATCAACTACATCTTCGTGAGAATTTTTCTTTGCTTGTTTTATGTCTTCTTCAAATTTCGACTCTTCAATTGCTTGCTTCATATCTTTTTCAAATTGACGATCTATATCAACATCTTCCAAAGAGTTTCCTTTTTTCCTTTTAAAATCCTCATCTTTTTTTGTTTTTAAGGAGTTTTTAATTGCTTGTTTTATGTCTTCTTCAAATTGAAGATCTGTATCAATCTCAATAACAGAATCTCTAAAGCCAGTAATCATTTCTTCAATATTTATTGGTAATTCTGGATTATTATGACTGGATCTTATGACTTCTCCAAGTTTATTTGATTGTTCTGTACTTAAGTCTGATAAAGCTTTATATTGATTAGCTTCAGTTTTGATACATAATTTTCCATCTTTTTCAGCCATAAAGCCATTATCCAATGATTCAGCTATAGCTATTACAAATGGACCACAATGATCATTGTCGATATTTCTGGACTGTATGTCTGTTTGATTCTGAAAATCTATTTTTTGCTCTGGAGTTAAGTCTCTCAGGACTTCATCTGGCATTTCCAGACTAGAAAGACTAGAGCTCTGAATAGATGTTGATGTTTGATCAATTTCTACATCATCCCCAAATATATCTTGTAAAAAACTCTTCAGAGGAGCCGGAACAGGATAAACATCAAGACCAAGAGGATCTATATACGTTATACCAATTTCATTGCCTTTTTTATAAATATGTAGTAAAGTAAAATGACCAGAGGATATATGAATAGGCATAAATAACCGATTATTACCTCCGTCTAAAAAATCTCCTATTCTCCGTGAATTATCCGCATGAAGATGATCTACGGATTTGTACCTAATAAAGAGCTATTACTATCTACTAGCTTGGATTGCAATATTTGATCTATTTTAAAATTATCATAAAAAGCCATAATGTAAGAAAAATTATATTATATCAAGTCCAAACTTTAATGAACGATATAACTATTGTAACATATTGCGAGGCTTTTGTCAAACATCATAATAATATAGCTTTATAATATAAGAATAAGAGAAGTAAATAGGAGATTTTTGGTTAGAGTTTTTTTTAATTTGGTAGCACAGGAGGGATTTGAACCCCCGACAAATGGATTATGATTCCACTGCTCTAACCAACTGAGCTACTGTGCCTAAAAATTAAGCAGCTTCAGCAGCTGAAGCTTCTGTAGTTGTAGTTTTGTTACTATCCACACTAACATCTTCTAACTCTGAAGATTTATTAGCATCTGAAGTTGTAGCCTTTATTTCTTTATCTTTAGCGGCTTTAGCAGCTATTTTAGCATCCTCTTCTTCGTTTGTATCTCTTTCATTTTTAGCTTTTGCTTGAGCAATTACCGTTTTAATTTCAGACTCGTTTCTAGCAACGATTAGTCTTAATTTAGCATCAATATCTGAATATAAATTAACTGATACATTATAAACACCCGTTTCCTTGATTGGATTTTCTAAAGAAATATCAGATTTTGATATTTCTAAACCTTTAACTAACTCGTTAATTTTAACAGAAATTGCTGAATTATTAACAGCACCATATAATCTGCCGTCATCTGAAGCATTCTCAATAATAACAATATCTTTTTTATTTATAGATTTTTTAACTTCATTGGCATCTTTGATGGATTCTTGGTTTTTAGCTTCAAATTCTTTCTTTTGATCTTCAAAAACTTTATAATTTGCTGCACTATAATGGATTGCCTTGCTTTTTGGAATAAGAAAATTTTTTGCAAAACCATTTTTAACATCAACTATGTCACCAATATTTCCATAATTAGCAACTTTAGAAACTAGAATAACTTTCATATTAATTTATTTAACTATTAAGATTCGTTTGAAATTGGGGACATTAGAGCAAGCTGTCTAGCTGTTTTTATAGCTCTTGCAACTGCTTTTTGTTTTTTCATAGAAACATTAGTGAATCTACTTGGGATTATTTTACCTCTTTCAGAGATAAATTTCTTAAGCAGCTCGAGATTTTTATGATTAATTTCACTTAGTGGAATATTTTTTAAAGGACAGCTTTTCTTTTTTCTAAAAAATACACCCTGATTTACTAAAGATATTTTTAAGAAACCATCATCTTGATCTTTATTTTTAGTTCTATTGTTATTTTTACTTATTGCCATTACTTACTGATTGATTAAAAATTTATAACTACCTTTTCTATTGCGGTGCTGATTTCTGTTACTACTGCAGCTGCATTATCACTTGGTTTATATCCTTTTGCTTGCTTACTAACCATTAATGCAGAGGCTTCCTTAGAATGCTCATCAACCTTAATAATAAGGCTTCTAATTACATCCTCATTGATTCCGCATATTCTTTTCAATTCGTCTATGCCTTCATTTTGCGATTCTATGTTTAAAGAAAAATAATGACCACGAGGATTCTTATTTATTTTATAAGATAAGCTTCTTAAGCCCCAATATTCTTTTCCAATAATTTTACCATTACTACTAGTAATAATCTTAGATAGTTTGTCAGATAAAGCATCTACGCTTTCTGCGGTAAGATCTTGCCTAGCAATAAAAACAGCTTCATAGAGAGCCATATTAAATATATAAATTAGTTATTAAATTATCTAAAGCTACAGTGCTAAAAGATTTGTTAGTGGTTTATAATAAAATATTATTTTTTTATTTGCAACTAAAATTAATATATATCATTATCTTTTATATCAATATCATAAATTCATCTTTAAATTATAGACAAACTATGAAAAAATTAATAGCTCAAAATAAAAAAGCTAGATATAATTACTTAATCGAAGAAGAGATAGAGGCAGGAGTAATATTAATAGGTAGCGAAGTTAAATCTATCAGGACAGGAAAAGTAAGTATTAACGATGCTCACTGCGCTGAAATTGATGGCTATCTTTATTTAGTAAATGCTTATATTGCTGAATATAAAGGTGCGATAATTTTTAATCACAAACCACGACAAAATCGTAAATTATTATTACACAATAAAGAAATTAAGAAAATTATAGGTAAATTAAAGACTAAAGGCTTAACGATAATACCTTTATCTTTATACTTTAATGATAGAAATATTGTTAAAATTAAAATTGCATTAGCTAAAGGTAAGAAATTACACGATAAAAGACATTCTATCAAGGAAAAAGATCAGAATCGTCAAGCCAGAAGAGATGTTTTGGAAAATTAATTAAAAAATATGACGTTAGATTATTTATTATTTTAACTTAATTTTAAAGATGGTATTTTGTATAAGACTCCAACTTTAATAGTGAGTATTTCTTATTAAAAATAGCGCTGGTTAAAAATCTTGACTATTATAAATATCCTTATTACAATTGACTCCAGAGTGAATTTATTAACTTCAATTTTAACAAAATAATGAAAGTATATTACGACAGAGACGCAGATTTAAATATTATTAAATCTAAAAAAGTAGGAATTATTGGTTACGGTAGCCAGGCACATGCACATGCACTTAATTTAAAAGAATCTGGTGTACAAGATATAAAAATTGGCCTTAGAGAAGGCTCTGTTAGTAGATCAAAAGCTCAAAATGATGGCTTTGAAGTATTAAGCAATGCAGAAATTGCTGCTTGGGCTGATATTGTCATGGTTCTTGCTCCTGATGAAAATCAAGGTGACATTTACAGTGATGAATTAATTAACAATATGAAAGAAGGCTCCTCTTTAGCTTTTGCTCACGGCCTTAATATTCACTTTAACCTTATTGAGCCAAGAGAAGATATGGATGTATTCATGATCGCCCCTAAAGGCCCTGGACATACTGTTAGAGGCGAATATAAGAAACAAGGCGGCGTTCCTTGTTTAGTTGCAGTTCATCAAGATAAAACAGGAGATGCCTTAAATATTGCTCTATCATATGCAAGTGCCATTGGCGGCGGCAGATCTGGAATCATCGCTACAACTTTCAAAGAAGAATGTGAAACTGATCTATTTGGTGAACAAGCTGTATTATGTGGCGGCGTAACTTCACTCATCCAAGCCGGATTTGAAACCTTAACTGAAGCTGGATACGCTCCAGAAATGGCTTATTTTGAATGTTTACACGAAATGAAGTTAATTGTTGATTTACTTTATGAAGGTGGAATCGCAAACATGCGTTACTCAATTTCAAATACTGCGGAATATGGTGATATTACCAGAGGTCCAAGAGTTGTTAACGAGCAAACAAAAGCAGAAATGAAGAAAATATTAAACGAAATTCAATCTGGTGAATTTGTTAAAGAATATATTGCTGAATTTAAATCAGGTAATAAAAATTTCAATAAATTAAGATCTGACGCAAAAGCTCACCCAATTGAAGAAGTTGGCGAAAACTTGCGTGAAATGATGCCTTGGATTGCTGCAAACAAGTTGGTAAATAATAAAGCCTCCAACGGCTCTTAAGCTACATTATAATAGCAAATCCAGTTCTTAAAAACAGGATTTGCTATTAATAAAATTTGATTTATCAAAAAACAACCCTGATTCCTGTCATTTTAATCAGCTATTAATACTTCAAAATGAGTGATAAATTATCAATTATAATTTTAGCAGCAGGAAAAGGTACAAGAATGAAATCTTCCCTACCTAAAACTTTACATAAAATTGCCTCCTTTACCATGCTTGACCTTGTGATCAAGAGTGCAGAATCCTTAAATCCAGATAATATAACCATTGTTGTATCTGAGGAGATGAATAGCTATATTAAGGAATTCACCAATAAACACTCCACTCTAAATCTAAATTTTGTCATACAAAAAGAAAGGCTTGGAACGGCACATGGCGTAAGTACTGCATTAAACAATAATCCAAAGATTCATGATAAAATTATTATTTTATATGGAGATACGCCACTAATTAAGCCTCAAACATTAGACAGAATGGATTTTAGTTTAAATCAAAATAACCTATCCATCTTGGGCTTTAATTGTTTTGAAGAAAATAAATATGGTCGCTTAGTAGTAAATGAAGGTAAATTAGAAAGAATTGTTGAATTTAAAGACGCAAATAAGCAGGAAAGACAAATCACATTATGCAATTCTGGAGTGATTGCCATAAAACATCATGATATTTCTGAATTAATGGCTGAAATTAACAATAAAAATGCTTCAAAAGAATATTATTTAACTGACTTAGTGGCTATTGCTATTAATAAAAATTTAAATGTTGATTTTATCAAAGCTGACTTAGACGAAGTTCTTGGTGTAAATTCTAGAATTGAATTAAATCAAGCGGAAGAAATAAAACAAAATAGGATCAGAAAATATTTAATGGAAAATGGCGTAACATTAATTGATCCTAAAACTACTTATTTTGCTGCAGATGTAAAAATTGAAAATGATGTCATAATTCATCCCAATGTTTTTATAGGAAAAAATACTATTATTAAAAGTGGAACAGAAATTAAATCTTTTAGTCATATTGAAGGAGCAAATATTGAAGAAGATGTTGTTATTGGTCCATTTGCCAGAATTAGGCCAGGATCACAGCTAAAAAAAGAAGTAAGAATTGGAAATTTTGTGGAAATAAAAAAATCCAATATAAACAATGGTACAAAAATTAATCATTTAAGTTATATAGGAGATAGCAATATTGGCGAGAATAGTAATATTGGAGCTGGCACTATAACTTGCAACTATGACGGCTATAATAAATTTACAACCAATATAGGTAAAAATGTTTTTATTGGCTCAAATAATTCTCTAATAGCACCGGTCAATATTGGCGATAATGCTGTAATTGGCGCCGGAAGTGTAATTAGCAAAGATGTTGAAATAGACAATCTAGCAGTTTCACGCGCTAAACAAATTAATATAAAAGATGGTGCAAAAACATATCATACCAATAAAAAAAAATAATTTGCTAATTGCTATTATATTTTTTTTCTTATCCTTTAACAATTCTCAAGCCATCAATTTAGAAGAAAGAAACTACTTTGCCTCCATTAAAGCTAGCAAAGCCAACATTAGATCTGGACCTGGAAAAAATTACAATATCAGATTTACTTATAACATGAAAAATATTCCAATCAAAGTAACAGGCAGATATGATAATTGGAATGAGATTGAAGATTTTGAAGGGGAGAAGGGCTGGATTAGTCAAAATCTATTATCCAGAAAAAGAACTGCTATAGTGAAATCTAAAAAAAGCTTTATTAATGTTTATTTAGCCGCTACAACAAAATCAAGAATAGTTATTAAGCTTGAAAATAGAGTTGTAACAAAATTAGTGGGCTGCAAAAAAAGTTGGTGCAAAATTGAAGTAGCAGGCAAAAAAGGCTGGGTGATAAGACAGCATATCTGGGGAACTTAATACTAAAAGTTCATCTTTAAAATTAAGTTAAAATAATAAATAACCTAACGTCATATTTTTTACTTAAAATCTACAAAAAGCCTCGTTAAAATATGAATATACTAACGACTCTTTTTTTATAATTTTTATCTAAAAAATATTTTGCCTGTATCATTCATTAAAGCTTTAGAATTGGTATGATTTTTATAAAGCTTTAAGGAGTTTAGCGTGACAACAATAGACGAAAAAGACATTGAAAGAGCGGCAATTAAAGGAGTAACATATCCCATCACTGCAAATGGAATCGCAATAATATTATAAAGAAAAGAAATGGCAAAATTTTCTCTAATTATTTTATTATATTTTAAGCTAGTTTGATGAATTTGAATTAATGGAGATAATTTTTCTCCCTGAATTATAATTTCAGCAATATTTTTAGTAATATCGCTAGCCTTAGCAAAAGAAATAGCAGCATCACTAGCAATAAGAGGTGGGGCATCATTAATACCATCTCCGCACATTAATATATTATGATTTTCTGCTTTTAGATCAGTTATAATTTTTGCTTTTTGTATAGGGTTGCAAGAATGATAATATTCTATTATTCCAATTTGATTAGCTATATCAGATACCACTTCCTTTTTATCGCCAGATAATAGAATAATTTTTTTATTATTTTGCTGAAAATAATTAATCACCTCCTTAGCATCACTTTTTAAAAGATCAGAGAATGTAAATATTGCAATTTGCTTTTTAAATTTTAGAAAAATCTGTGGGTTTTTATTGGGTTTTATTAATTTTTGCTCTTTTTTATCTAAGACAAATTCTTTTTTCCCTAATTTAATTTCTTTATTATCTATTTCTGACACTAAACCGTTACCAGCCAGTTCTTTTATATTCAGATTAGATATTTTACCAGAGAAATTTTGATATAAAGCTTTTGAAAGAGGGTGATTACTTTTTACTGACATTGAGGCAGCAAATTGAAATAACTCATTACTTCTACTAAGTTTCTTTTCTTTGCCATTTTCTATAATAATAGCATCTTCTAAAGTTGGCTTTCCTAAGGTTAACGTTCCTGTTTTATCAAAAATTACAGTATCAATTTTATTTAATTTTTCTAGTATCTCGCCTGATTTAACAACAATACCCTGCTTTAATAATCTAGAATTAGCAATTATAGAAACAATTGGAACTGCTAAAGCTAAGGCACAGGGGCAAGTTATTATAAGAACAGCAACGCCATTTAATAATGCAGCTTTAAAATTCAGATCAAAAACACAATACCAGCCAAAAATAGTAATTAATGCCAGTAAATGAACTATCGGCGTATAATAGCGTGATATTTTATCAGCAATTCTAACAAATTTACCCTTATTGAATTCTAAATCCTGAACTAATTTGCTGATTTTAGAGATTAAACTATCTTGTTGAGATATTGTTACTTTGACCGTGATGGAATTAGTAAAATTAATAGCTCCAGCATTGACCTGATCATCTACTTCTATTGATTTTAATTGCGACTCACCGGTTATAATTGAATTATCTATTTCACTTGCTCCTGATATAATAACACCATCCGCTGCAATTTTATCGCCAGCCGCTATGCTTAATATCATGTCTTTTTTGATATTTTTAGCTAAAATAACTTTATGTTTACCATTTTCATCAATAATAACAGCACTTGTAGCATTGAGCAAAGCGAAATCTTGAGAAACATTTAAAGCCTTTCTCCTGGTAATAAAATCAAAATAACGCCCAATAAGTAAAAAGAAAATTAGCATTACTGCAGAATCAAAATAGGCATGCTGCCCTTTTTGAAAAATCTCAATAATACTAACAATTGTAGTAATAATAATGGCAACTGAAATGGGTATATCCATATTGCTAGACCTGGCTTTTATTGATTTTAGCGCTGATCTAAAAAATATCCTACCAGAATATAGAATTACCGGTATTGAAATAATAGCGCTAATCCAATATAGAAAATTATGAGTGAAGATTCCCATTTTATCTTGCCCGGAACTCCAAAGAGCAATTGATATCAACATAACATTTCCAGCTCCAAAGCCAGCAATCGATAAGGCTCTAATTAAATCAGTATTATATTTTCTATCTTCATCTGCCAATATATCAGCATCGTAAGGCACTAAATGATATCCTAATTTATTTATCAGATTAATTAATTTATTAGCATAGGATTTATTCTGCTCCGACCAAGAAAGAAGAAGTCTTTTTGTGCTCATATTAATACGAGCTATCTTAATGTCAGGCTGTTTTCTTAGGATATTTTCAATAAGCCATACGCAAGCACCACAATGAAGACCCTTTACTAAGAGGTGAATAGATAAATCATTATTTTGCTCACTATAAACAAAATCACTAACATCTGAATCCTGATTGCTAGCTGTTTCATCTGGCTTTAAGCTAATTTCTTTATCGCTTAAAATACGATTTTGATAATAATTAGCAAAGCCTAATTTGTGAATAGTTTTATAGGCTATTTTACAGCCATTGCAGCAAAATTCTTCACCCTTATTAACGGGTAGATCGCAATGTAAACAATTTTTATCTAAAAAGTACTTTGTTTGCATCATTCATTAAAGCTGGGATTTTATGTAATTTATATTGATTCTTTTAACATATTGAAAAACATCATCACCAATAAAAGCTTGAATCTCAACCCTCCAGAGACCAATTAAAGGAAAAATTATATTATTTTGATAGCTATTAGTTATTTTATTGAGAAATAATTCTTCTTTAAAATCAAAGCCACTTTGGGTTGGCCTGACGAATTTTACTTTTATTTTAGCATTATTTATAATATCATTATCTTTATTTTTTAAAATAAATGATATTCTAGCCACCTCATCGGAAATAACGCGATACTTCAAATCAGCTTGATATCCTAAATCTTGCTGTTTTTTATTATTTAATAAAACTTTATTATATTTTAAGCCTTTCTCATAAGCATCTTCCGTTACCGTTCCCCTCCAAGTCTTTTGAGATATGTAAATCATAATAATATCTGCCGTAATAAAAACAGCAAAAAATATAAAAAATAAATAAGGAATTTTTGATTTTTTATTTTCCATTCTCCTTTAATAATCTTTGAATTCCACGCAAACAAAACTTAATATCTGACCTGATCTTCTTAAAATCAGCATTTTTAATATCTTTACGAGCTAAAATAACATAATCAAAATGATTTTGACAAAATTCTGGCGCTAATTCTTTAAATATTGCCCTATATCTTCTTTTACATTTATTTCTAAAAACAGCATTTCCTGTTTTTTTAGTAACAGTGTAGCCAACTCTGATAAAATCTTTTTCCTGTTCTAAATTATTATGTAGAGTTGGACCTGTAAGAATTAATGTTGTTTTAGAGTAAAAAGAAGTATTTTTTTTGCTAATTTTAATAAAATCAGATCTTTTTTTGATGGTTTGGATGATCATGCGATCTAATACTAATTTTTAATAAATTAATAAAGAAGGAATATTTTATTATATAACAAAATAGTATAATTTATAAAGCTGGTCGGGGCGAGAGGATTCGAACCTCCGGCCCCCTGGTCCCAAACCAGGTGCGCTACCAGACTGCGCCACGCCCCGAAAATAGCTATATAATATCAAAATTTATCTTTAAGAAATAAGGGTTTAAAAAGTAAAGTTTCAATATAATTAATTTGACATTAATTATATTTGATTATTAAATGTTTGATATTTCTATATAAAACCACAAAATATGAAAAAGTCAATATGTTTTATCACAATTATCACCGCAAATTAGCATTAATAGCTATATTTTTCTGCTTCTTTACAAAAAATGCCATTTGCTGGAATGGGACTGATATAAAAAATAACACAGAAATAGAAATAGGTTCTGGAAATTTAGTAAGAGAGAATCTTATAATTACTATATTCGACTGGAAAAGCAATAAATATCATGATGTCGAAATATTAGAAATGGAAAGCTCTTTTAACAGCACAACTCTGAGCGTATTTGATTTAGAGATTAATCAAAAAAGAGTTTTTGAGATGGAGTAATACCAGTTCCCATCTTTAATGAATGATACAGGCAAAATATTTTTTAGATAAAAATTATAAAAAAGAGTCGTCAGTATGTACATATTTCGCGAGGCTTTTTATTATCTTTATTTAAAAAATAGTTAAAATTTCTTTAATCTATTTAAGCCTCTTTCTAGGTCTAACCTTAAATCACCTGCATCCTCTAATCCAATATTAATCCTAAGACAGGTATTATTACCATATTGCCACTTAGTGGCACTTCTGATAGAATTAGTATTGAAAGGTAAAATAAGAGATTCATAACCACCCCAAGAATAACCCATACCATAAAGTTCTAGATTGTCCACCATATTAGATAGAGCATTGTCAGAATATTTCTTGTCTAATACAATGGAAAATAATCCTGCAGCACCGGTAAAATCCCTTTTCCAGATCTCATGACTAGCATCAGACTTTAAAGCCGGATAAAACACCTTCTCGACTTCATCTCTTGTTTCTAGCCATTTTGCTATCTCTAAAGCTGATTTTGAGCAATGATCCATTCTAATTTTAACAGTCCTAAGACCTCTTTGTGCTAAGTATGCAGCAAATGGAGCGGCAGAGCTAGCCATATAACGAAAAGACTCATAAATAGCAGAAAAATGTTTTTCTTTCATTATAATGGCACCCATTACAACATCGGAATGGCCATTTAAATACTTAGTAACTGCGGTAACACTAATATCAGCGCCATGCTCTAAAGGTTTAAAGTAAATTCCGCTTGCCCAAGAATTATCAACAATAGTTACAATATTATGCTCTTTAGCTATTTTGCAAATTAATGGAACATCTTGTATTTCAAAACTTAAAGATGCAGGGCTTTCCATAAAGATAACTTTAGTATTCTCCTGAATTAAGTCTTTGATTCCCTCACCAATAAATGGATCAAAATAAGTTGTTTCTATGCCAAACTTCTTTAAAAATTTATCAGAAAAACCACGAGTTGGAGAATAGACACTATCAACAACCAAGACATGATCACCTTTTTCTAAAAAAGCAATGAGAGCAGTATTAATCGCTGCAGCACCACTTGAAGTAATAAAACTATTATAACCACCCTCAATCTCAGCTATTGCCTTTTCTAAAGAGAAATTGGTCTGAGTTCCATAGCGCCCGTATTTTAATTCATAAGGCTTAACTAAATCATTGTCAGAATAACCTCTTTCTGCGTATTGTAAATCCTTAAGAGTAGGAAAAACAACTGTAGAAGTTTGGTGAATTGGAGGATTAACCATCCAACCTTGTTCATTTGTATCTCTACCTAAATGAATTATTTTTGTACTTTCTTTAAAATCTTTATTAATCATAGTAGCCTTTCTTTTAATTGTTTTCCACCTAAAAGATGGACATGAAAATGCTTAACTGTTTGCGATGCTTCTTCGCCTTTATTTGTAATTAAGCGGTAATTATTATTATTAAAATCAAGACTTCTAGCTATGTGACATACTTTTTTAAAAAAGCTAGCTACCATCTCAGGGGTAGAATTTAAAACAAAATCATCAAAATCAATAAATTCTGCCTTAGGCACAATTAAAACATGAATAGGAGCAGATTTTGAAATATCATCAAAAGCTAGAACTTCTTCATCTTCGTAAACTTTATTGCTAGGAAGTTCTCCTTTTATAATTTTAGCAAAAATATTATTTTTATCATATTTCATAATTGCCAATATTTTTTAATTACTACTTTCTAGACCTAACCTTAATCATAATATCAGGATTTCTAACTGCGCCATTTTGACCTGTACCCTTTTTTATCTGATCAACAAAATCCATTCCTTCAATTACACGACCAAAAACAGTATATTGTCTATCAAGAAATCTAGAATCATCCGTAACAATAAAAAACTGACTATTGGCGCTATTTGGATTTTGAGATCTAGCCATTGAAACAGCACCCCTGATATGAGGTTCGTCAGAAAATTCTGCCCTTAAATCAGCAAAATCACTACCACCCCTTCCTGTTCCTGTAGGATCTCCAGTTTGTGCCATAAAGCCTGGAATAACTCGATGAAATTTTATATTATCATAAAAACCTTGATTGGCTAAGGTTTTTATTCTATCTACGTGTTTTGGTGCAATTTGAGGCATAAGCTCTATTACTACTTGACCATATTTTAAATCCATAAATAGTAAATTACTATTATCTTTTGTGGTTTTTGCTTGACTATCAGTCATTGATAAATTTAGATTTACGTTTAATATTAATATTAAAAAAGTAATTAATTTAAGAAATTTATTTTTAAAAATCATAATTGTTATTAATTAACCATTAATAATACCATCATTTAAAGATGAGGGGTAAGTTTATCCTCTTTATATTTTTAATTAATAAATAATATAACTTCATATTTTTTGATTATAATCTACAAAAAGCTTCGTGATATATGAAAATATTACGACTAATTTGTTATATTTTTTATCTAAAAAATATTTTGTTATATCACTTATTAAATATAGGATTTATTATAAAATATTTAATGAAACTCATTTTAGGTTTATGAAATTATTTAGCAAGCATAATTCGGCAACAATTACCAAGCTACATTTTAAAGAGTTTGAAGATCGTTTTAATCCAGTAAACTTTAAAAGCAGTATAAAGGCTAAATATATTAGAATATCTATTAATGACAGCTTGGAGATTAATGTGACTTACCCTTCTAGCTTTCATATTGAGAAAGCTAGAGATTTTTTCCAAAGCAGAATGGTCTGGATTAATAATAATTTAATCAGAATGGCTAAGAAGAGAGAGATTAGAAACAATAACTTAAATGCAATAGAGAAAAATTTAACAAAACAGGATTTCTTAGCAAGAAATCAATATCTAATTAAAAGATGTCAAGAATTAGCAAAAAAATATGATTTCAAAATAGGTAAAATAACCCTAAAAAGACAAAAAACTATTTGGGGTAGCTGTTCTAGCAAGAATAATATTAGCTTAAATAGCAATTTAGCCTTTCTAAAAGATGAATTGATAGATTATGTTATATTGCACGAATTAACTCATACAAAAATTAAAAATCATAGCAATATATTTTGGAATGAATTAAAAAACATATTTCCAAGCGCTATAAGACTTGATAAAGAATTAAAACAATATAGCCCAAGATTCTTAAAAAAATAAGGAAGATTAAGCTATTTCTTAATTTGCATCACAAATCTTTTTTTTTAATTAAATTTTAGATTAATCAGATTCATCCGATTCATCACTATCATCATCATCATCATCATCATCATCCTCTTCATCAAAGTCATCATCAAAATCATCTTTAAAATCAGTATTTTCCTCACTCATCTCATCCGCTAATTTATTTTTAGCAATCGATATTATCTCTTCTTTAGCCTCATCAAAAGATACCTTTGCAATAACAGCATATTCTCCGGCAAGACGATATATAGCTGTCTCATAAATTACTCTTTCACTGTAAGACCTATCAGCATCATCAATGTCACGCGTTAAATCTCTAAGAACTTCTGCTAAAAGCATAATATCCCCTGAATTGATCTTGCTTTCATACTCCTGAGCTCTCCTGCTCCACATTCCTTTTAACTTCTTTATACCACCCCTTAAAGTTTCAAAAACTTCATCCATTTTTTCCTTAGAAACTAGATGCCTAATTCCTATCTTTTTAATTTGAGTAACTGGTATTTTTATAGTTAGTTTTTCTTTTTCAAAAAATATAATTAATGTACTAAATTCCATGCCATTTAGCTTTATCTTATCGATATCAATTATTTTTCCAACACCGTGAGAAGGGTAAATAAGATGCTCTCCAACTTTAAAATTATGTTTCTGATTTGTTTTTCTAGCCATAAAAATTAATTAGTTACTATAAATATGTTCTGTAATATCGAAATCCATCATTAATTAACGATTATTATCAGATATTTTTTACAAATTCAATTGGAATTGATTTAATATAATTTATTAAATATTTTTTACAAGTAAAAAATTGCTTAAGGATAATAAATAATACCAAATCACAACTTTAATGAATAATCTAACTTCATATTTTGCTAGATTTCTTGTTAAGATAGGAAAAAAATATTGATTAAAAAAATCTTTTGATATAAAATTTTATTCCTATAATAAAGCAATAATTTTATTAAAATTGAAAAAGAAATCTAGTCAGAATAACATAATTAATCTTATCAATAAAATATTGGAGCATAATTATTTTAAGATGATCTCCATATCGATCATTGCTTGCTTCCTAATATTTAATTGCTTCTCATATTTTAAAACAAAAATCAATCTAAATAGAATTGATAATAATTATCAGGCCATAGAAATTGATGCTGATGATTTTGAATCAAAATTAGAAAAAATAGAAAATCAAACAATAAAACATATAGTTAAAAAAGGAGAGACCTTGAGTGATATATTATTTAATCTTGGCCTAGATGCTCAAAATGTTAATGAAATATTATTATCAACTAAAAAAATATTTGACCCCAGAAACATATTTCAGGGACAGAAAATTACTATTCACTATAAAACCATAATCACTTATGAGGAAAATAATAACTTAAAGAATCTAGTTAGAAAATCTATCATCAACAATATATCACTTTCTCCAGATCCAGAAATTATTATGATGATAGTAAGACAAGATGATAAATCTTACAAATCTATAAAAAAGAAAAAGGAGTTAGTTAAAGAAATTGTTAAATATTCCGGAGTAATAGAGAATAGCTTATTTCTTGATGGAACTGAAGCTGGAATATCTCCTAACATCATGATTGAAATGATAAATCTTTATGGGTTTGCTGTTGATTTTCAAAGAGATATTAGAAGCAAAGATGAATTTGAAGTGCTGTTTGAACAATATTTCGACAAGAATGGTGAAAAAATTAAAGATGGAAATATTTTATTTGCTAATCTAAACCTAAAAACCAAAAGCACTGATTTAAAAACTTATCGCCATAAATATAAAACAAGAAATGAGTATTTCAATAAACAGGGCAGAAGTATTAAAAGATCACTTCTCGTTACTCCGGTAAATGGAGCAAGAATATCATCGCGCTTCGGCATGAGAAGACACCCAATATTGGGCTATAGAAAAAAACATAAAGGCCTTGATTTTGCCGCACCAAGAGGCACTCCTATCTTAGCAGCTGGAGATGGTCGTATCAGTAAAATAGGATATTCACGCGCAAATGGTAATTACATTTTTTTAAAACATAATAACACCTATGAAACCGTCTATATTCATATGAGTAAATTTGCGCGCAATATGAAAAAGAACAGAAAAATAAAACAAGGAAAAATAATTGGATATGTTGGCTCCACTGGTATGGCAAAGGGTCCTCACTTACATTATGAAATAAGAAAAAAAGGAGTTAGCATAAATCCATCAAAATTTAGAGGTACAGCAAATATTACACTAAAAGGAGATAAATTAATAAAATTTAAAAAATATAGAGATGAAATTGATAATTTAAGACAAAAAACCCTCAATGCTAACTCAGAATCTAAGAAGCAAGACAAATATAGCTCTAATAATATTTTTTAATTAATATTACGAATTTTGAGGATGAGATAATGGCTCTTAATACTATTTTAACTTTATTTGGCTGACTATTTCTTGTAAAGTAATCATTGAAATATACAAAACAATATCTATAATATTTTTCATCCAAAATGATTAAAAATAATAAATAATATTTAAATAGTGAGTAAAGTTAAAATAACTCCCCAATTAGTAAAAGACCATAATCTAAGCAATGAAGAATATAGTAATATCTTAGAAATATTAGGACGCGAGCCATCATTTACTGAACTTGGTCTATTTAGTGCCATGTGGAGCGAGCATTGCTCTTATAAATCTACTAAAAAATGGCTAAAAACCATGCACACACAAGAAGATTGGGTAGTTTGTGGCCCCGGAGAAAATGCTGGAATTATTGATATTGGCGATGGTCAAGTTGCTGTTTTTAAAATGGAAAGCCACAATCATCCATCATTTATCGAACCATATCAAGGTGCCGCAACAGGTGTTGGCGGAATATTGCGCGACGTATTTACCATGGGAGCTCGTCCTGTTGCTAATTTAAACGCCCTTAGATTTGGTGAAATTGATCACGAAAAAACAAAACATTTAGTTAATGGTGTAGTTAGCGGTGTTGGCGGCTATGGTAACTGCATTGGCGTTCCTACAATTGGCGGAGAGGTTAATTTTGATAAAAGCTATAATGGAAATATATTAGTAAATGCTATGACAGTTGGCGTTGCCAATAAAAATAAAATTTTCTATTCTGCTGCTAGTGAAGTTGGTGCCTCGGTTGTTTATGTTGGTTCAAAAACCGGCAGAGACGGTATTAATGGTGCAGTTATGGCTTCAGATGAATTTAAAGAAGGCGATGAAGATAAAAGACCAACAGTTCAAGTTGGTGATCCTTTTACTGAAAAATTATTACTTGAAGCTTGTCTTGAATTAATGCAAAGTGATGCCATTTTATCAATTCAAGACATGGGAGCTGCCGGCCTCACCTCATCTTCTTTTGAAATGTCAGGAAAAGGCGGTACCGGAGTTGAGTTAAAT
>CAJQHT010000050.1 GCA_905478245.1 uncultured Rickettsiales bacterium
TAAATAATAAAATTTATTATGGCGACTGGGAGCAACCAATACCGTAGTAAGACGGTGCAATGCTTTTAGGTAAAACCCTGAACATAACACTGCACTCCCAGCCATAATAAACTAGGAGACAAATTTTTGTTTTCGATCTAATCTGTCAAAATAAAGATCGCTTACTAAATATACTTACCGTAATAGGTTTTTTGGTTAAATCTAAATTAAATTGATTTTTTCTAGGCTATTTTTAAGACTAAATATAATATTTTAATTTACAATATATTTTTTTATAAATGTTATATATGAAACAGGTATGTTTCATATTGATGATTTTGGATTAAATATCTAAAGATGGTGGAGCGAGCGGGGCTTAATGTGAACATCTCTCCAAAAACTGAACCCTTGTTTTATATAGCTCCGAGTGAATTGACAAGAGGACGAAAAAGTTCGCAACTTGTTTCTCGGTTACCGATAAACACTGCAAATCATTAAAAATACTTTCAGTAGACTTTAAAGTAGATAAATATAAAATAAGGTGCTTATGGAAATATAAACGACTTAAATTTATGGAAAGTAAAAGCAAATAATCAATGATCTAGAATATGATGGAAAGATTTCATCTTATTATAAAATTTGGATCATAAATATTATTTTTAGTATTTTGACTCTTGGAATATATAGTTTTTGGGGAAAAACAAAGTTACGTAAGTACTCCGCTTCAAGCTTCAAGCTTCTGGGAGATAGATTCTAGTACACAGGAACTGGAGGAGAGTTATTTAAAGGATTTCTAAAAGCAATATTAATATTGCTTTTATTTATTGTTGGCTTATCTATTTTCTTCTATGCAATTCAAGCTGCCTTTGGTATTGATAAAAAATTAATAACTAACATAAAAACAGTAATTATATATTCATCTTATGTCATTCTTATGTTTATGGCCATTTACAGCATTACTGGGTATAGATATTCACGTACAAATTGGCGTGGGGTTCGAGGAAAACTGACTGGATCTGCAAAACACTTTGCTTTTTTAAGTATCTATAGAACTTTTTTAAATATCGTAACCTTAGGTTATTTAATTCCTCACTCTCAGATAAAAACCATGGGATACATGACAAATAACTCTTATTTTGGAAATGCTAAAGCTGAGTTTAAAGGAACATTTCAACCACTAATTAAGACTAATATAATAACTTTATTGTTAATTCCTGTAACATTTGGCTTTTCAAGGTTTTGGTATCAAGCGTCATTTATTAAACACCTATTATCTAACACACATATAGCATCAAATACATTAATATCTAATTATACTGGTAAAAAATTACTTAGTTTAGTCTTAGTTAATATTTTGATTTTAATATTTACACTTGGATTAGGACTTCCAATTATTATTTGGCGCAATCTAAGATTTATTTCTCAAAATATTGCAATAGCTGGTGAAATTGATAGCTCTAAAATAATGCAATCTGCGCAAAAAGATAATGCTATAGGAGAAGGCTTTGATCAAGCTTTAGACATGGATACTGGACTCGTATAAATAACATATATGCCAGCACGTTATTTTAACGGGAAAGATGGCAAACCTATCGATGTTATTCTAAGTATAGGAGAATCAAGTACACTACTACTCAAAGATAGTAATTTTAGAATACTAGAAAAATGGCACTTTAAAAACATTAAAATTGTAGAAAGACCAGAAAATAATCGTGATGCAATTTTAACACTTAAAATAGATCCAAATAAAAGATTAAATATATCACCAAGTAATTTTAAGAATATATCAAAAATACTTACCAAGTCTAGTTATTCTTTACATATACCAGCCTCTTTAAAGTTTATATTAATTAGCCTTCTATTGGCAATATTTACACTAATTGCTATCTATAGATCCATTCCTTACTTATCAAAACAAATAGCACAAACAATACCTTATTCATGGAATCAGAAATTGGGATCATGGTCCAGTAAGGCAATACATTCTGAATATCAACTATGTGATAATAAAAATGCAATTCAAGCACTAGAAAAAATAGCCAATAAATTAAAAAATAAGGCAAATATAGAGCATGAAATTCATTTATATGTAATAAATCATAAACAACCTAATGCTTTTGCAGCCGCTGGTGGGCATGTTACAATTTTCTCTCAACTAATCAAAGAAGCAAAAACAGAAAATGAAATTGCTGGCGTATTATCTCATGAGCTATCGCATGCTAAATTAAAACACCCAACTGAATCTTTAGTTAGATCTTTAGGAAGCTATCTTTTTTTAAATATGGTTTTTGGTAATACCGGAAGTGAAGATATTATATTACTCGCTAATTCTATAAAACAATTTAAATATAGCAAAGAGGCTGAAAAACAAGCAGACAAAATTGCTGTCACCATTCTAGAAAATGCTGGATATACAAGCGATGGATTAATATCGTTTTTTAAAAGAATGGAAAAGCAACAGGATATATTTAATGAAACATCAAAAAATATTTTATACTATTTTTCTACCCACCCAATAACTACAGAAAGAATAAAAGAGATAAGAAAACATTCTTTACTTACTAAAAATAAAAACCAGTTAAGTGAAAAAGAATGGCAATCTTTAAGAAAGATTTGTGATTAATATAGTGAAAATAGATTACCCAAAATGGTAATGGTTTTTTATAAAATCCGCTAAGCAAGAGGTAAAAATAGATAAAAGTTTGCAAAAACTTAAAAAATACACTTGGGTAGCGGTTGACAAAATGCGAACAAAATCTTCTGAAGCCAGCGTTTACAGAAGAGGACAAAAAATCTCTATGACCTCTTGTCAAAAAAGTTCTCTGAATCTCTAAACAAGAGGTCATGCATGAAGGCAATTAAGACAAGCCTTTAAAGCACTTTATCTTTACAAAAAGCAACCAAATGAGGTTCAAAATTTTGTTTTTTAGACTTCTTGTGTCTGTAAAGCATTGATTTTACTTGTTTTATCCACCTCCAACTACCACGTGTTTTTTCAAATAAAACGCTTTTTGATTAACACTTTCCCTGAACCGGATTTTAAATATTTTTCAAAACCAACAGCTTTTTCTTTATTGTTAAAGGCACAGTAAAATTCTATATTCCAAGGTTTATATTTATTTGTGTGCCTTGATTTTCCAGAATTATGCTCTTCTAGTCTTTGTTTTAAGTTTGATGTGAATCCAATGTAGGTTTGGGATGGTTGAGGTGTGGATTTTAGGATATAGGTATAGTACATGGGTTTTGGGGTTTTTGGTTGATGGTTAGCTCATTTATGACTTTAACTATTTTTGCGTTGGTAAGGCCCTCCTATGACAAGGCTTCGAAGGGCAGCCTACGCTCTAACAATCTCCAGCTAACAGCCCATAAAGGATGGCCTGCCAGCCGAAGCTCGTAAGAGTGTAGGCTGGTGGAGCTAACGAGAGTCGAACTCGTGACCTCTTGCATGCCATGCAAGCGCGCTACCAGCTGCGCCATAGCCCCATTATGATATTTTTAGAATTTTTTTAAAATAGCCTTAAGATAAAGCTTGAAAACGTCAGTTTAATTTAGTAAAATAATAAATCAATTAGATTCTTGTTAAAGACTTTTTAAGAGGTTTTTAAGTAATACCAAATCTTAATCTAAAATAATGTCAGACATTCAAATTACTTTTCCTGATGGAAATAATAAAAAATATCAAAAAAATATTACTGGCTTTGAAATAGCTAAATCCATATCAATTAGCTTAGCCAAAGCTTCTGTTGCAATTAAAATTAATAATAATGTACAGGATTTATCAGTAAATATCAATCAAGATGCAAAAATAGAAATAATTACCAATAAAAGCCCAGAATCTCTTGAAATAATTCGTCACGATGCAGCTCATATGATGGCGCAAGCAGTTAAAGAATTATATCCAGAAACTCAAATAACTATAGGACCAGTAATAGAAAATGGTTTTTATTATGATTTTTCACGAAAAACTCCTTTTAACCTTGAGGATCTGGCAAAAATAGAGGAAAAAATGCATGAAATTTCAAAAAAGAATTATGAAATTATTCGTGAAGTTAAAAAAAGAGATGATGCTGTAAAGTTTTTTAATGAAATGGGTGAAAAATATAAAGCTGAAATAATTGCTTCAATTCCAAATAATGAAGATATTACTCTTTATAGGCAAGGAGATTTTATTGACTTATGTCGTGGACCACACTGCCCTTCTACTGGTTATGTTAAACATTTTAAATTAATGAAATTAGCTGGCGCTTATTGGCGTGGTGATTCAAAAAATGAAATGTTGCACAGAATTTATGGAACGGCGTGGCATTCTAAAAAAGATTTAGATGATCATATTTTTAGATTGGAAGAAGCAGCAAAAAGAGATCATAGGAAATTAGGTAAAGAATTAAATCTTTTTCATATTCAAGAAGAAGCTACCGGGTCTATATTTTGGCATGAAAAGGGTTGGAAAATATATCTAGAAATTGAAAAATACATTAGAAATAAATTAAATAAAAATAACTATATCGAGGTTAAGACACCACAATTAATTGATAGAGTGTTATGGGAAAAATCTGGCCATTGGAGTAAATTTAAGGAAAATATGTTTATTGCAACCAGTGAAGATAGAACTTTGGCGGTTAAGCCAATGAATTGCCCTGGACATATTCAAATTTTTAACACTTCTTTGAAATCATATCGCGATTTACCCTTAAGAATGGCTGAATTTGGCTGCTGCCACAGAAATGAGCCTTCAGGATCTTTACATGGCATGATGAGAGTTAGAGGCTTTAATCAGGATGATGCTCATATTTTTTGCGAGGAAAATCAAATAACATCAGAAACTATAGCTTTTTGTAATTTACTACAAGAAATATATAAGGATTTTGGCTTTACTGATGTAAAGGTTAAATTCTCTGATCGCCCTGAAGTTAGGGCTGGGTCTGATGAAGTTTGGGATAGAGCAGAAACTGCTTTAAAAAATGCCGTTAATGAAACGGGCCTTGAATATAGTCTAAATCCAGGAGAAGGAGCTTTTTACGGCCCTAAATTAGAATTTGTATTAGTTGATGCAATGGGAAGAGATTGGCAATGTGGCACTTTACAAGTTGATTTTGTTTTGCCAGAAAGGCTTGACGCAAATTATATTACTAAAGATGGCTCCAAAAAACATCCTGTTATTATTCATAGAGCAATTCTTGGAACACTGGAAAGATTTATTGGTATTTTAATTGAAAATTATGGTGGAGCCTTTCCTTTATGGCTTGCTCCAGTTCAGATTGCTATTTCACCATTAACTAATGATCTTGATAATAATGTTAAGGATGTGTCTGAGAAACTTACTAATTTAGGATTTAGAGTTGAAACCGATCTTAGATCTGAAAAAATTAATTATAAAATAAGAGAGCATTCTTTGCAAAAAATACCTTATATTATTGTGATTGGCAAGAGGGAGATTGAGGATGGAACTCTATCAGTTAGAAAATTTGGACAACAAGGTCAAAAAACTCTTAAAATAGATGAATTTATTAATCAGATTACGGCAGAATTGGCAAGTAAATCATAATTTGTTAATTATGGATTTTTTTCTTAAGAAAATTAATGAATTGAAAGATAATTTTTTATATCGGCAATTAAAAATATCAGATAATATTGGTAAAAATATTATTAGGCAAAATGAGAAAGATTATATTTCTTTTTCATCTAATGACTACCTAGGCTTATCTCAAAACCAAGAAGTAAAAAAAGCAGCAAAAGAGGCTATTGATCTTTATGGTTTTGGCTCTGGCGGTTCGCGCTATGTTACTGGAAATAATTCCTTACATAAGAAATTAGAAGAGAGAATTTCTAAGTTAAAAAATTCTGAAGATGCTATAATATTTGGTAGTGGTTATTTAGCTGGGGTTTCTACTATAGATGCTTTAATGGCAAAGGCTGATTTAATTTTAGCTGACAAATTAATACATTCTTGTTTAATTGATGGCGCTAAATTATCAAAGGCAAAGATTTTGAGATTTAAACATAATGACATTAATCATGCCAAAGAGATTTTAGAAAAACAAAGATCAAAATATGCTAAATGTCTTATCATTACAGAAACTGTTTTTTCAATGGATGGTGATCTTGGTAGGATAGATGATTTATTAAAATTGGCATTTAGGTTTGATTGCTTTATGATATCAGATGATGCACATGGTCTTGGAATTGTTAAAAAAACTTACGATAAAAAATATCAAGATATATATTTGCAAATGGGTACATTTTCTAAGGCTGTTGGTGGCTATGGTGGCTATATTTGTGCTTCTAGTATATTTATTAATTATTTAAGAAATTATGCTAAATCAGCAATCTATTCAACTGCCCTACCCCCCAATATTTTAGCTGGAAATCTAAAAGCTTTAGAAATTATTGAAAATGATAATAAATTAGCAAATAAAACTTTTGGCAATGTAAAATATTTATGTGATTTACTTCAAATACCACAAAGTCAAAGTGCAATTATTATAATTAAAATAGGAGAAGCTAAAAAAGCCTTAGAAATAGCAAAAGAAATCCTGGATTTAGGCTATATTATATCAGCTATAAGATACCCTACGGTTGAAAAAGACCAATCTAGATTAAGAATTACATTAAATGCTAATCATGAAAAATCTGACATTAAGAAAGTAGCGGATTTTATATCAAATTTATCCTTAATTAAGTAATGCCAATTATCAAGCTAAACTATACATTTATACTTTATCTTTTTAGCCATAAATCATTATAAAAATCTTACCTTATATCCTGATACACTAGTGATTGTTGCAATGTTTTTTGATTAAAAATATTTTATTATTATTTTTTTAGGAGAAAAGGATTTGACAGGTACCCAAATAACTAGACAATAACTACTCTTCAATTTATTGTTATTTTAACTTTAAATTAAGAAATAAATTATGCCAACAGGATATCCAGCATTAAATGCTAAACAAAAACAGGAAATAA
>CAJQHT010000051.1 GCA_905478245.1 uncultured Rickettsiales bacterium
GCAATATTACCAAAATAAATGCTGCTTTAGAGCATTTACTAATAACAAATATATGCCGTTAATTTAAGAAAGCAAAAGATTGGACTCCTTTGCTCTCTTGGGGTCCATACTATTATCTTTAAAATGGGTTAAAATAATAAATAATCTAACTTTATATTTTTTGATTAAAATCATAAAAAGCCTCGTTAAAATATGAACATACTGACGACTCTTTTTTATAATTTTTATCTAAAAAATATTTTGCCTGCATCATTCATTAAAGATTAAGAATTGGTATAACAAAGGAAGATAGCGAGTCGCAAGTATGTATCGCGCCAAGAACAATTCTTTAAAGATAAAAATCTAATATTATTATTGAAATATATTAAGCTCTATTTAGAATAAATTATAGCAAATATTATCTTTAATGAATAATATAAAATGACCAAAAGAAAATTATCAGAAATCAATCCACAAAACCATCCCAGCGAAGAAAAAAAGAGTGGAGAAGTATCATTGCCAGACATTATTATATCAATGTTGGACGATTTTTGGGATGGCTATTTTGCTCATAATATGATAGCCATCTTAAAGGGCTGGAGGACTAAAGAAGAAAAAGAACAAGGACTAGAATTTGCCGTTAAAAGACCTGCGGTAAAAACAATCTTTAATGCTGCTAATGACAATAATGGTGAGCAATACCTTAAACAGATGAAGTTTCTAAAAGAGAAGGGTGGCGAGACTGCTTATTATATATTAAGGAGAATATCCTATTATTGTCATGGCCCACTAGAGAAATATCATAGTCCTGATCATTGTATCTATGCATCCTGTAGAAAACTATTGGCAACAGAAATTTGTAGTGACGATAATCTGGAGCTTAAAATAACAAGCTATTTTCGCAACAAAGTTAATGATTTTTTACAAGAAAAAGCTCCTGACATTTTTAATTCAATATCCAATTCTGGTGAAAATAAAACACTTCCCTTCACGTCTGTTAAAAAAGCAAAAACAGAAGAGGGTCAGGATTCTTCTTCTCATATTCAGCAGTTAGATCCAGAGGACAGAAAAACTTCCCGAGGATAATAAGAATATATATGAAAAAGCAGAATTCTTTAAGTAATTATCTTTTACAAATCTGTAGCCAATATAGGCTTTATTTTTTATCTTTGTTTTGTATTTCAATCATAGCTTCTCTTTTTGAGATTTCAGTTCATTATAAAATTAAAGAAATAATAGACACAATAGCTTCTAACGAAGAGGCTAGCCTTGGAATTTTACTTGGGCTATTTGTATTTTATAAATTGATGCATCATGGCATGTTTTTTATAGTTAGGTTACTTGACATAAAATACAAACCAGGTTTTAGAACTAAAATAACTACAGATATTTATCAAAAAACTATTAAACATTCGCTTCACTGGTTTGATTCTCACATGTCAGGCGAAATTTCTGATAAAATTAACAGTTTTACCATTAGCTTGAGTCATTTAGTAACTAATGTTTTTAGATCTTTAGTCATTTTGTGGGCAATTATTATTGGCCTGATATTTCTTTTGCAGGTTCATTATCTGCCAGCCTTGATTCAACTAGTCTTTCTGGGTTTTTATACTCCAATTTTATATTTTTTGCTAAAAAGACAGCTTTACTTAGAATCTAAATTTACTAAATCTGAGCAAGAAGCTTCAGGTGTAGTGAATGATTCTATCTCTAACATTTTTGGTGCTAAAGTTATTGGTAATATTGCTAATGAATTTAAATCAAAGTTAATACCAACATTAGCAAAAAGACAAAAATGGGATAAAAAAACCAGACAGTTTGACGCCTTCTGGGTTGATAATATCGATACCTTACTAACAACGATAATGTCTGCTGGTCAAATTTTCTTATTAACTTATCTTTATCAAAATAATCAAATTACTGCTGGAGGTTTTGCTTTTGTTGCCATGATTATGCTTAAGGTTCATGGGGATATTGATAGCTTATTAGAAAAAATTCTTTTTGGCATAAATCCACAAATTGCTCAAATCAGAGCTTCTTATGAATTCATAAATGAAGAATATGACATAGTCGATAAAGAGAATGCCAAAAGCCTTAGAAAAGTAAAGGGTAATATAGAGTTTCAAAATATTTCTTTCGCCTATAATGACAAAAGTGAATCAGTTTTAAATAATTTTAGCTTAAAAATAAAAGCGGGAGAAAAGATTGGTTTAGTAGGTCATTCTGGCGCTGGAAAAACAACGATTATCAAAAGTTTAATTAGATATTTTGATGTTCGTCATGGAAATATTCTTATTGATGATAAAAAAATTACCGATGTAACTCAAAAGTCACTCAGGGAAAATATATCGATTATTCCCCAGGATATAACCATGTTTCATCGCTCAATATTAGAAAATCTTCAGATCGCAAAATATAAAGCTACAAAAAAAGAAATAGCCAATGCTTGTAAAAAAGCTCAAATTCATGATGATATTTTAAAGATGAAAGATGGCTATGATTCTATTGTGGGTGAACGAGGAATTAAAGTTAGCGGTGGCCAAAGGCAAAGAATTGCTATCGCCAGAGCGATCCTTAAAGACGCTCCAATATTGATTCTTGATGAAGCAACAAGCAGCCTTGATTCCAAAACGGAAAAATTAATCCAAGAAAGTTTAAATCTGTTAATTGAAGATAAATCAAAAACAGTAATTGCCATAGCTCATCGCCTTTCAACCTTAAAAAATATGGATCGCATAATCGTTATGGATAAGGGGAAAATTATTGAAGAAGGTACTCATGATGAGTTACTAAAAAATAACAAAAGTTTATACAAAAAATTATGGGAACTTCAGGAGATTTAAAAATTACGAACAGTAATTTTCTTCTGGAGCCGGGAGATTTAACAAAATTCATAAAAAAATGAAATTCAGAAAAGCAAACAAGAAAGATATTCCATTTATTATTGAGCTACTAGCTAATGACGAATTAGGAAAATTACGAGAAGATTACAATGATCCATTGCCTACAAAATATTATGAGGCATTTGACAATATCAACAATGACCCTAATCAGGAATTAATTGTTGCTGAAGATCAAAACAATGAAATTATAGCAACATTACAGTTAAGTTTTATTCAATACCTAACTCATCAGGGAGGAGTTAGAGCTCAAATAGAGGCCGTTAGGACAAGGCAGGATCAAAGAGGAAAGGGCATTGGTAAAAAATTATTTACCTTCGCAATTAATCGCGCCAAAGAAAAAGGGGCTCACATTGTACAATTAACCACCGATAAAAAAAGACCTGACGCATTAAGGTTTTATGAGACATTGGGTTTTGTGGCTTCTCATGAAGGAATGAAATTGCATTTAACAACTGGAGTAGAGCTACAGGGAATTTAAAATATGCAAAATAACAACACACTCACAATTAGAAAATTCCTCTGGTCAGTAATTAAACCATATAAATGGTGGTATTTGCTGATGATACAAGCCCCAATAATTGGGTCTTTTTATAAAGTTGCCAATAGCTACGCCATAAAATTAGTAGTTGATGCTTTTACTGATAGTAAAATACCAGAATATTTAGATTTGATCTATCCAATCTCCATATATGTTGGCGCAATTTTAATTATGGAAGCGGGATGGAGAAGCAGCCATTTTGCATGGATGAAATCTCAACCATTTGTTAGAACCAATATTACTGCTAAGGCGTATGATTATATTCAAAATCATTCATACCAATTTTTCCAAAATATTCACAGCGGATCAATCATCAGCAAGATCAAAGGAATAGTTACTGGCTACAATAATTTATGGTTTGGAGTTCATCACAGACTTACAAACCCACTGCTTGAAATAGTAGTGACAGTAATTGCTCTTGGTTTTATCAATCTGCAATTATTCTTTTTCATGACTCTTTGGTGTTGTATATTTTTCCCCGTAATGCTCAAAATGTCTCTTAAAGTTAGTAAACTTGCTAAACAGACAACTGATTCTCAGCATAAAGCGATGGGTTTTATTTCTGATAATATTACTAATATTTTTTCATTATTTTCTTTCGCATCTAGAAAGCGTGAATTGAAACAGATAAATAAATTCTTAAGAAATGACGTGGCCAAGAAAGATTATGCTTGGGTAAGGTATGAGTTAATAATGGCATTTGTAGGAATATTTTTCTACACCATTATGTTGATCTCGTTATTTTTCTTTATGATTCATTTGCGTCGCATCAATGCTATCACAATTGGAGATTTTGTTTTTGTGATGACAGTCACATTTGTCATAGTTGACAATATCTGGAAATTAACTAGTGAAATTGGTGACTTTCTTGGTAAGGTTGGAGATTTCAAATCCTCCTTCTCAATCCTTAAAGCTCCCCAAGAAATAATAGATAATCCAAATGCATCGCCGCTTAAGGTTAATAAAGGTGAAATAAACTTCAAAAACCTTTCTTTTGAATATGAAGATAATGAACAAATTTTTAATAACTTAAATCTACATATCAAGGCAGGTGAAAAAATTGGCTTGGTAGGTCATTCTGGTGCTGGAAAGTCAACTTTAATTTCACTTTTACTTAAGAATTTCAAAATAACCAAAGGTGATATCTCAATTGATGATCAAAGCATTTATGATATTAGTTCAGATTCTTTGCGTAGCCAAATTGCCTTAATTCCCCAAGACACCATGCTATTCCATCGCTCTATTGGTGATAATATTGGTTATGCCAAAGAAAATGCTACTCAAAAGGAAATCGAAGATGCTGCAAAAAAATCTCATATTCACGAATTTATAATAAAGCTTAAAGATGGATATGATACTTTAGTTGGAGAAAGGGGAATTAAATTATCAGGTGGCCAAAGGCAAAGGATCGCCATTGCCAGAGCAATATTAAAAGATGTGCCGATTCTAATTTTAGATGAGGCAACCTCATCTCTTGATTCTCATACAGAAAAATTAATACAGGAAAGCCTTAATTTATTAATAGAAGATAAATCAAAAACTGTAATTGCTATTGCCCATAGGCTTTCAACCCTAAAACATATGGATAGAATCATTGTTTTAGATAAAGGAAAAATTGCTGAGGAAGGAACTCACGATGAATTACTAAAAAATAAAAAAAGCCTATACAAAAAATTATGGGAATTGCAGGAGATTTAGAATATGAAAAACGACAATAAACTAAAAATTAGAAACACAGCTTTTCAAGATATAAATAAAATATTAGAAAAATATGAATAAATTAAACTATAAAATTTTTGAAGCAAAACCAGAAGATGTTAAAGATTTGCTGGAGTATACTAAAACTATAGGTTCTCAAACTGATAATCTTGCAATTGATAAACGTGGAATTCTCTTAACTACCGAAGAAGAGGTTAATCTTCTGGAAAAATATCAAAGCGAAAAGAAAGGGGCATTTTTGTTAGTAAAATTACTAGAAAACAAAGAGATTATTGCATCTGCCAGTGCTTTCCCGGTAGACAACAAAAGACATTCCCATGTTTTAGACTTAGGAATAGCGGTTAAAAAGGAATATTGGGGACGAGGCATTGCCAACAAGTTGATGGATGAGTTAGATTTACTTGCTAAGCAAAGGGGCTTTAAAAAGATTATACTTTATGTAAGAGTTGATAACTTGTCAGCTATTAATCTTTATTTAAAAAAAGGTTTTGAAATAGAAGGAAAGATTAAAGCAAATATGAAAATCAGAAACCAATACTTTGATGATTATTATATGGGGAAAATTTTATATAACTCATGACTAAAATATTTTTAGAAACAAAAAGGCTCAATATATCTATTCCAACTTTGGATAGCCTAGATAATTGGTATAAATTACGCTCTAATCCGGAGATAATGAAGTTTATAGGAGACGGAAGTGTAAATGATACAAAGCAAGTAAAGCTTCATCTTCAGAAGGCTATAAGTCACTATGATTTGCGCAAATTCACCATGTTTGATATTTCTGAGAAAGCAAGCGGTGAATTTATTGGTGAGGCTGGATTAAATCATGTAGCTTATGATTTTAATAATCCTGACATTGAGCTTGGATACAAAATATTACCCTTCTACCAAGGATTAGGTTACACAACTGAGCTTGCAGAATTTTTTATAAAATGGGGATTTCAGAAGCTAAATTTAGATAGAATAATCGCTTGCTGCGATGAAAATAATATCGCCTCAAGCGGTGTCATGAAAAAATGCGGCATGAAATATCAAGGCAAATATCTCTATAATGGCAAAAATGAATGCGATATTTATCATATTAATAATATTGTAATAAAAACAGATAATTTCTATCTACGCCCCTTTCATGAGAAGGATGATTTTGATCTATCGTACAAGCTTTGGAATGATGTAGATATTCTAAAATCGATGGAATGCAAGCCGTGCACAAAAGAAGATATAAAAGAAAAGCTGGCAAGGTATAAGCTTTGGATGGATAAATTTGGTTTTACCAATTTTGCCGTTTTTACCAAAGATTCAGATGATTTTGTTGGCTCTTGTGGCATGTCCTTATTTCACGATCCTGATAATGATAGAAACCATCTTCAAGTTATAAATTCAGATAAATATTTAAATAGAGATGTTGAGATCGGATATGTTTTGCATAAAAAATATTGGGGCAAAGGTTATGCCGCAGAACTAGCAAAGGCCTGTGTCAATTTTGTGTTTAGTGCTGATTGCAACATAAAGAGAATTGTGGCGGTTACAGTGCCAAGCAATATGGCTTCGCAAAATGTTCTATCAAAAATTGGCTTTAAATTTGAAAAAGAGGTAAGCAGCAAGGAATATGGAAAAGAAAATTTTTATGTGGTTGATAGAGCGAAGGATGCCCAAGTAATATTATCAGAATATGATTCTGGATGGGTGCAAAAATTTGAAGAAGAGAAGAGATTTCTGCTAAACATCATAGGTGATTATTTTTGTGGTAGCGTAGAACATGTCGGTAGCACCTCAGTTCCTGGATTAATTGCCAAACCAGTTATAGATATAATGTTTGGCGTTAAATCACTCCCAGATTCTAAGCAAGCAATAGAAGTACTTACTCAAAACGGATATAATTATTTCCCATATAAAGAAGATGTTATGCATTGGTTTTGTAAGCCATCCCCAGAAATGCGAACCCATCATCTTCATTTAATACCTTTTGAAAGTGATTTATGGAATGAGCGAATAAAATTCCGTGATATTCTTAAAGTAAATACTAAAATAGCAGATGAATATATTTTGTTAAAAAAGAATCTTGCAACAAAGTATAAAGATAATCGTGAAGCTTATAAGGAAGGAGAATCTTCTTTTATAAAACGAATTTTAAACAAATTTAATTAACTTAAAATAATAAAAATATGAAATATATAGAGCAGGCAAAATCTATTAAAATTGTAGGAATTAAAATGAGAGCGGGTAATGATAAAGCCGCCGAAGAAATACCACCTCATTGGCAAAAATTCTTTTCGCAAAGGATAGCAGATAAAATTCCAAATAAAATATCAAAAGATATTTATGGAATATATACTGATTTTGAAAATGAAGGAGAAAATAACAAAGGCATCTATTCATTTATTATTGGAATAGAAGTCGAGAGTTTTGATAATATTCCAGAAGGGCTAGAATCTGTTACCCTTCCTAAATCCACCTATCAAGTATTTCCAGCAGGAAATAAGCCAGAGCAAATTGGAGAAAAGTGGCACGAAATATGGAAATATGACTTTGAGAAACCAAGAACTTTTTTAGCAGAATTTGAGAAATATTATGAAGATGGAAATATAGATATTTTTATTGGAGTGAAATCATAATTAACCGAGTCATGATACTGGAAACAGCAATATTAAATATAATTTTAGGCAAAGAGCAAGAATTTGAAAAGAATTTTGCCCAGGCAAAAAAGATCATTATAAAAATGAATGGTTATATTGATCATGAATTGCAAAAATCTCTTGAGCATCAAAATGTTTATCTTTTATTGGTAAAGTGGGAAACTATCGAAGATCACCAAGTAGGTTTTAGAAAATCACCAGAATATCAAGAATGGAAAAAATTACTTCATCATTTTTACGATCCTTTTCCGGAAGTAAAATATTATCAGTTAGCCAGCTCTCAAAAAGAGGCAAAGCTGAAACCTAAAAACGGCAATAAAAAATCAATAATTACATCTAAATGGGATTAAATATAATATTATTAGTTCTTTGTGCCGCATTATCTCATGCAATTTGGAATAGTCTAATAAAAGGCGGAAAAAAACCACTGTTAGATAGTATGATTATCTCAGTGGTATGGATTTTTATGTGTATTGTAATCCTTCCTTTTCTTCCCTTCCCTTCTCCAGAAAGTTGGCCATTTATGATAGTCACGACATTTGTGCATGTTGGTTATTTCTTTTTGCTAGCAAAAAGCTATGAAACTGGAGAATTTAGCAAAGTATATCCTATCGTTCGTGGCCTTCCGCCTTTGATTGTTGCGGTTATGAGTTTTTTAATTTTAGGAGAAAATATAGGTTTTTACGGCTGGCTTGGGGTTGTAACTATAAGTTGTGGAATATTAACCTTGGAAATAGGCAATAAAACACCATCGCAAAAAACGCTCATGCTTTCTTTTGCCACTGCTGCAATGATTGCATCTTACACCGTTATTGATGCCATAGGAGCCAGACTTAGCGGCAATAGCACCAGCTTTTTACTTTGGTTCTCATTATTTCAATCAATTATTTTTACTACTTTGGTAATTATCCTAAAAGGCAAAAAACAATGCATTGATCATGCATTACAATATTGGAGAAGAGGAGTTATCGGTGGATTGCTATCAATAACAGCTTACAGTATTGTATTGTGGGCAATGACAAAGGCACCAATAGCTCAAATATCTGCACTTCGAGAAACTTCTGTATTATTTGGTAGCATTGTCGCTATTATTTTTCTGTCTGAACCTCTTAAAATAAGTCGAATTATATCGACTATTATGATTATAAGTGGTATCGTGATAATAAAAATTGGGTAAAAATAACAATAAATTATGATCTGGCTTTATTTAACAATTTTAGCAGTACTTTTCCAAACGCAGAGGAATTTGCTGCAAAAGAATCTCAGAGGTAAGCTTGATACTATCGCCGTTAGCTTTAGCAGAGTATTTTTTATTTTACCATTTCTGCTAATTGCCCTTTGTTTTTTACTCACAATTAAAACAGATCTATTTCATAACCTTGGCATTATTTTTTATGTTTATTGCCTTGGTGCAGCCATTGCCCAAATCATAGGTACTTTATGTCTAGTTGAGCTATTTTCTCGCAGAAATTTTGTGATAGGAATAGCCTACATGAAAACAGACACTATTCAGGTTGCTATTTTGGCAGCAATTTTTCTTTCAGAGTCTATTCCAACTCTTGGGATTGTTGCTATTTTTATGGCCGTTACAGGACTTATTTTACTAACCCCTTCTGATTCTAATTTAAAATTATTTGAGAGAATTTTTCATAAAAGCGCAATTTTAGGAATAGGAGTTGGCTTTTTCTTATCGGCCACAACGATCTTCATGAAAAAAGCAATGGTTATGGTTGGTTTGCAAGAAGCCAGCAAAATCTTGCCAGTGATTATTGTTTTTGTTGTTTATGTCATAATGCAAAATATCATATATGTTGCTTACGAGGGTTGTCATAAGAGGCTTAAAGTCACAGTTAATAACATCATGTCGCATTGGAAGCAATGCTCTTTAATTGGAATATTTAGTGTTGCTGGAACGATTTGTTGGCTTGGAGCATTCTCGTTGCAATTAGTGGCTTATGTAAAGGTGGTGGCTCAATTAGAAATTTTATTATCTTTCTTTATTTCTCATCACTTTCTTAAAGAAAAAAGCGCCAAATGGGAAATAATTGGCATTATTCTACTGATTCTAAGTATAGCCTTAATTCTTTTTGCAAAATCCTAATCTTAAAAAATATGATTACACTTCCATACACCCAAATCATTGATCTAAAGTCAAGATATAATGATAATTATCTAAAATAGAGATATATAATGTAATATTTTTACATATAATACTTGTATTTTAAAATATTTATCAATATAATATATTTAAATACTAATTTTTATAATATTATGTTAATAGAATTCTCGGTTTCAAATTATAAATCATTTGGCAAAAAGCAAACATTATCAATGGAGCCCGTTAGCAATAAAAAAGACTCAGAAAAAGAAGATAATAAATTTACTGCTCAAATTAATGCAGTTGGTCAAAAGCTAAAGAATGTTGAATTGCTTAAATCTGCTGTAATTTATGGAGCAAACAATGCTGGAAAAAGTAATTTATTAAAAGCGATGAATGATTTTTGTAGCATTGTTCGCTCAGGAATGTTATCAAGAACATCTGAATGGATTACGTATTCAGATTCTAGTCAAGCATTTTTGCTTGATGATGATTTTCTGGATAAACCGTCGGAATTTACAATGGTTTTTATTTTACATAATATAAAATATTCTTATAGTATTACAACTGATTTTAAAGAAATAATATCTGAAGAATTAATATCTTTCCCTAAGGGTTCAGAAAAAATATTAATATATAGAAATCAAGATACTAAACAGTTAAAAATCGGTCAAAGAAGCAAGATGATTACTGACTCGGTTCATAGTAGGTCTCTAATTTTAACTACTGCAGTTAGACTTAATACAGATAGCAAAATACTATCAGATGTTTTTTCATATATTTCTTCTTCCATTTCTTGTAGAGGCGAATATCTGAATGAAGGTATTGGCCCGGAAGAAAGTATGAATGATTCAATAAGATCAGCAGCAGGATTAATAGAATTAGGAAATAAAAATCTTAAAAAGATTTTTATTAATACAATAGGAGAGGGTATTATAGATATAAAAACTAAAATGATAGCTCCAATTAAGAAGGGCAACATATTTCCTGATTATAAAATTAAGCTAGTAAGAAAAAATAAAGATGGTAAAAAAATTGAATTTGATCTTTTGGAAAATGAATCACTTGGCACCAAAAAATTATTTGCTTTATTGGATGTGCTAGATCTATTAACAAGAATGAGTGTTATTGTAATTGATGAGCTGGATAGCTCAATACATCCAAAACTTATAGAATCTATTGTTCAATATTTCCACTCTAAAGAAACTAATCCAAAAAACACCCAGTTAATTTTTACAACTCATAATGCTTCTTTGATGGGTAATAATATAGATATTTTTAGAAGAGATCAAATATGGTTTGTAGATAAAGGATATGATAATAATACAGAGCTTTATCCTCTGACTGATTATTATACTAGAAAAGGGGCTGATTTTGCAGATTATTATCTATCTGGAAAATATGGAGCTATTAAGAAAAATACAAAAGACCTCTAATGGCTAGAAAAAATAGATCACAATCTCAACAAAAGAAAAATATTCTTTTATTTTGTGATGGTGATACCGAAATTAAATATTTTAAAATATTAAAAAAAGTTTTAGGCATAAAATCTAGTCTTTTACACATTAGTGATATGCCGATGAGAAATATTAAAAACTATCTTGAGAAGGCAAAAAAAATCAAAGATAACCCTAGAGACTATAAAGACTTTTTAGAAATTCATTTTATTTGCGACGTCGAAGATTTGCATAAAAACTCACATAATAAAACTAGAATTATTAATTTTGAAAAAGAGATTTCTGAAATTAATAAATATTTTAAGAAGATGAAGCGGGGTCGTATAGATTTACAGTTAAAAATTATTGATTCTTTTCCTAGTTTTGAATTCTGGTTATTATTGCATTCGCCTAAAATTGAAAATAAAGATTTTAATAAATTATATTCAAATGAAGAACTTGTTAGGAAATTAAAAGAAAAGTACCAATATAAAAAAGGAGATTTAACTTGGCTAGAGAAAATATTATTTTCAAATAAAGAAAATGCAAGAGATGTTATTATTGGCGCTATTCAGAGAGCTGAAAAGACTAAAAAAACAGAAGAATCATTTAATCAAAGCTACACAATGGTATTTGAGACTGCCCGACAAGCCCTGATTAATTCTTCTTAGATTATTATTATTTTTAATCATTTTAAAGATGAGAATTGGTATCACCGATCCCTTATAACAATAAACTCAGCTAATTGTTTTAATAAATTTGCTTTACTGCCAAATGGCTTAAGATGTAAAACAGCCTGATCGTGAAGTAATACCATTTCCATAAATTAACTTCTTTCTTAACCACAGATACTGATCACTTTCTCGCGACTTAAATTCTTAATAAAGTTACAAACATCATCCTCTATATCTTTTAAACTATCAAAAACCTTGTTC
>CAJQHT010000052.1 GCA_905478245.1 uncultured Rickettsiales bacterium
TTGCTCCTATTTTTTGATTATTTTTTCTTAATAATTCTAAAAATATTTCTTTAAATTCGGCAATTGTTTTGTTGATTTTTAGGTCAATCTTTTGAGCTGAGCTGAATAATCTGTCAATGTGATTTTTAAAATCAATTAATTTATTATTTTCAAATAAAATAACTTCATAAATTCCGTCACCTAATTGAAAACCCCTATCTTCAATGTGAATAAATGCCTTGTCATAGTCAATATAATCATCATTTAGAAAGACGATTTCTTTAGAGTTCATTATTTCTTTAAAATTGATGTACCTGGATATCTAGCCTGATTACCGAGTGATTCATTGATTCTGATTAATTCATTATATTTTGCGATTCTATCAGACCTACATAAAGAGCCAGTTTTTATTTGACCAGCATTGGTGGCAACAGCAATATGAGCAATTGTGACATCTTCCGTCTCCCCTGATCTGTGAGAAATTACCGGATTATAATTATTGTTCTTTGCTAATTCAATAGCGTCTAGAGTTTCTGTTAATGTTCCAATTTGATTTATTTTTATTAAAACAGAATTTGCCATTTTTTGATCTATGCCTTTTTGAATGATTCTTGAGTTAGTTACAAAAAGATCATCTCCAACTAGTTGAATTTTATCACCAAATTCTTTTGTTATTATTTTCCACCCTTCAAAATCTCTTTCGGCAAAAGGATCTTCAATAGAAAATATTGGGTAATTATTAATTAATTTAGCGTAATATTCTACCATTCCTTCTCTATCTAATATTTTATTTTCACCTTTTAAGTGGTATTTGTCATCTTTAAAAAATTCAGTTGCAGCACAGTCAAGCGCTAAGACTATATCTTTGCCAATTTCATATCCAGCTTTTTGGGTTGCTTTACTGATGTAATCTAATGCTTCTTGTGCTGAATCAAGATTTGGAGCAAAGCCACCTTCATCACCAACATTGGTATTATGTCCATCTTTTTTTAAGAGTGATTTTAAATTGTGAAATATTTCTGCGCCCATCCTGATGGCGTCGTTAATATTATCTGCACCTACTGGCATAATCATAAATTCCTGAATATCAATTTTATTGTCAGCATGTTCGCCGCCATTAATTATATTCATCATTGGAACTGGTGTTTTATGGGCATTGGAACCGCCAATATGTCTATAAAGGGGCACCCCAAGAGAGTTAGCACAAGCAGCTGCATTAGCTAAAGATACGCCTAATATTGCATTAGCGCCAAGGCTGCATTTACTTTCTGTGCCGTCAATTTCTATCATTAAATTATCGAGACCCCTTTGATCGAATGGATTTAAGCCAACTAAATTTGCTGATATTATTTCATTAACATTTTCAACTGCCTTTAGAACGCCTTTGCCCATATAGCGTTTTTTGTCATTATCTCTTAATTCATGTGCTTCTAAACTGCCAGTCGAGGCTCCAGAGGGAACGCAAGCGCTGCCATATGATCCGTCTGATAATATCACCTCAGCTTCAAGGGTTGGGTTTCCTCTTGAATCCAGTATTTCTCTGGCTTGAATAGCAATAATTTCAGTCATAATAAATTTAAATAATATTGTTGAATAATAGATTAATAAATAATAAAATATTAATTTTATTTATCAATTAACTTTTCTTTAAAATTGAGCGGCTGTTTAATAAGAATTTTAATTATCGCAATTATAATAACGGTAATTTTTTCTATTATTTCTAATAATTCAGATTCCATCAAAAGTGAAGTTGATAAAGCAAAAAATATTGGCGACACAATACAAAAAATAATAAAATATACAAAATAATGACAACATTAAGAATAAAAAGATTAAATAATAATGATCTACCTTTACCTAAATATGAAACTAGCGGCAGTGCTGGCATGGATTTAACGGCTTCCAATGAAGATTCTATAATTATTAAAGCTAAACAGAGAGTTTTAATTAAAACAGGTATTGCTATATCTTTAGAAGCAGGTTTTGAAGCTCAAATTCGCCCAAGATCAGGCCTGGCACTTAAAAACGGTATAACAGTTTTAAATTCTCCAGGAACAATTGATTCAGATTATAGAGGTGAAATAGGTGTTATTCTAATTAATCATTCTGATGAGGATTTTGAGGTAAAAAAAGGCATGAGAATTGCTCAAATGATTATCGCTCCCTATGTTCAGGCTCAAGTTACGCAATTAGAAATTCTTGACGACACTAAAAGAGGCACTGCAGGATTTGGCTCAACAGGAGTATAGCTTTATTTTCCGTTTTTAAAATAGGTTAAAATTAATAAATAATCTTTTTAAATAAAAGGTAGTTTTAAATATATTTCTTGATTTTTGTAAATATACCTACTAACATACGGTAAAATTTAGATTTACTAGAATAACAATTATTTAACTTTAAGTATGGGAACTAAGAATAACCCTAAAAATAGGGCAAAAACACTAGAAAAAAAGAAACATGATGGCAAGGAAGTTGAGCCAATTCTTTATTCTGGAATTCACAATGGTCACGGCAAATATATTGCAGCAAAATATGCTGGTAGTACTAATATTGTTAATGACGAAACAGGTAAGCCTATTCCTTGGACAGAGGTTTAGGTTTTATTTTTATAAGACCCAATCATCAATTAAATTTTTATAATACAGCCATTATATGCCAGAAGTAATAATCAATGGTCCTGCTGGGAGAATTGAAGGTAGATACCATCAAAATCCTGATCCCAAAGCTCCTGTTGCTCTAGTTTTACATCCAAATCCCGTACATGGTGGTACCATGAATAATAAAGTTACATATAATATGTATAAAAACTTTGTTAATAATGGCTTTTCCGTTTTACGTTTTAATTTTAGAGGAGTAGGGCGCTCGCAGGGTGAATTTGATAATGGGTTAGGTGAACTGCAAGATGCTACAGTTGCTTTAAATTGGCTACATAATCAAAATATGGATTCAAAAACCTTTTGGGTGGCTGGGTTTTCTTTTGGTGCCTGGATTGGTTTACAGTTAATTATGAGAAGACCGGATGTTGAATATTATATTTTAGCAGCACCTCCTGCTAGTAAATATGATTTTAATTTTATTGTACCATGTCCAGCTTCTGGATTAATTATTCAAGGTGACGAAGATGACATATCTTTAGAAGCTGAGTCGGAAGCCTTAGCTGAAAAATTATCTGCTAGAAATGAAGCTGAAATTGAATATGAAATTATTTTAGGGGCAGATCATTTCTTTAGAGAATATATAGAGGAATTTAACGATATATCTGAAGAATATATTAAGGAAAAGCTTATTATTGATTCTAAAAAAATAATAAAAGTTAAGCGTGACAGAAGGCGTCGCAGAAAAAAGAAAAATGGCATAATTCCAAGGTCAGAACGCTTTATCTCTCCTATCAAGCCACTTTCTTCTTTTTAATTTAAAATATCCAGGCTTTTTCTAATTACTTTAATTATTTCTAGAATCTCTTTTTCTGTAATTATTAAGGGTGGCATTAGATAAATAACATTTTCAAATGGTCTTAGCCAAATATTATTTTCAACAAAATAATTCCTTAGAAAAGTTATTTCTTGCCAATTTATATCCATTTCTATTACCCCTATAGCTCCTAAAACTCTTATATCTGTAATTTTTTTATGGTTCTTAAATTTACCCAACTCTCTTTTTAGTATTTTTTCAATATTGTGAACCTTTTCTTCATAATTTTCTTCTAAAAATAATTCAATAGAAGCATTAGCGGCAGAAGCTGCAAGAGGATTTCCCATGAATGTAGGACCATGCATTAAAGCATTATCTAAATCGTCACTTAAAAATTTATTAAAAATTTCATCTGTTGTTATAGTGGCAGCTAAAGTCATAAAACCTCCTGTTAAAGCCTTGCCAACTATCATGATGTCAGGGCTAATTTTAGCATAATTACAAGCAAAAAATTTACCAGTTCTATAAAAACCAACAGCACATTCATCGGCGATAAATAATAATTTATATTTTTTGCTAATATTATGAATTTTTTGTAAAATATCTGCGCTATGAAATTTCATACCTCCAGCACACTGCACCAATGGCTCGATAAGTATTCCGGCAATTTCTTCCTGGTTATTTTTAATAAATTCTTCAAATTTATCAAAATCCTGAGTATTTCTTGGTAATTTTATATTATAATTTTTTGGTAGATAATGTTTAAATTTCTTATGCATGCCTTTATCAAGATCAGCCAAAGACATAGATCCCATAGTGTCACCATGATAAGAATCTTGAAATGAAATGAATTTTATCTTTTTATAATTTTTTTGATTTATGAAATATTGTACAGCCATCTTCATTGCTACCTCAACAGCAGTTGAGCCTGAATCGGAAAAAAATACTTTATTTAGATTTTTGGGTGTAATTTTAGCCAAATTATAGGCTAATTTATAAGTTTCCTCATTGGCAATACCTGCCATCATGATGTGGGGTAATTTCTTTAATTGAGCTTGAATTCTAGAAGTTATTTTGGGATGGTTATAGCCATGAGCAACGCTCCACCAGGAAGAAATTCCATCAATTAATTTTCTGCCATCTTTTAGAAATATTTCACAGCCTTTAGTTGATTCAACCTCGATTTGTAATGGCTTATTTTTCATTTGAGTATAGGGTAGCCAGATATTTTCAGCTCCTTTTTTAATAAAATCCATAATTTAAATCTTTTTAGAAGAGATTTTTTTAATATAATCAGGCCATTGGCCATTCTTGTGATATATTAACATTTCTTTTTTAGTCTTATTTGCCAAATCTATCATTCCTAATTTATAATAAATTTCATATAATCTAGCATATGCTTCTGCTGCTTGTTTTGTTTTTGGATATTGGTAAGTTACCTTGCTAAATTTCATAATTGCACCAACATAATTTTCTGTTTTTATTTGATATCTTCCAGTTGACATCATGGATGCCGCTAGATTTTCATTAATTATTATTAATTTCTCTTTAGCGTCTTTTATGTATTTTGATCTAGGAAATCTAGCTATTAATTCTCTAAGATCATATGATGCTAGCCTTGTGTCATCCTGCCCCCTTCTGATGTCTGGCATTAATTTAAAGTGAGATAATGCTTTCATATATTGTAAATAAGAAACATAATTACTAGCAGGGTAAAGGCTTTTAAACTCTGTTGCAACCCTTATAACTTCTTCATAATTTTCCTCAGCAAAATAGGAATAAGCAGCAATTGCCTGACCTTTTATTGACCATTCTGATAAGGGGTATTCATCTGATAATTCTTCAAACTTTGTTGCTGCCTCATTATAGCTTTTATTTTTTAAGATCTCCATGGCTTTTTTATATTCTGTAGCTGCATTTTTAACCTCTTTCTTTTTTGATGCGCATGAGGTTGTAAATAAGGATATAAATAGTAAAAAGATATAAATTATTTTCATATATTTAAAATGATTTTATTGAGATCTGATATCGCAACTAAGCTTATGAGCATCAAAACCCTCTATTTTAGCTAGTAAAGATGTTGGTTCTGAAATTTTATCAAAAGCCTTTTTGTCACAAGAAATAATTGAAATTCTTTTCAAGAAATCAAATACAGAAAGTCCGCTAGAAAATTTTGCGCTAGACATAGTAGGAAGTGTGTGGCTAGGACCAGCTATATAGTCTCCTATGGCTTCTGGAGTATATTTTCCTAAAAAGATTGCCCCAGCATTACTGATTTTATCGGCAATTATATTGGGATTTTTGGTTATTATTTCTAGATGCTCTGGCGCTATTTGATTTGATATATTTGCGGCGTCATTTTCTAGATTTTTAACTATTATTGCATAGGAATTTAGCCGACTTTTATCAATTATTTCTTTTCTGGATAGTTTTTTCTTTAATTTCTCAATATTACTAATTACTAATTTAGTGAATTCTAAATCGTCACTAATTAATATTGCCCTAGAATCAGGACCATGTTCAAGTTGTGACAATAAATCTGCCGCTACCCAGCTTGGATCTACTTGATTATCGCAAATTACTAAAATATCAGTAGGACCTGCTATCATGTCAATTCCAACTGTTCCAAAAAGCTGCTTTTTGGCAATTGCTACATAATTATTACCAGGTCCAACAATTTTATTAACTTTTTTAATGCTTTTAGTGCCGTAAGCAAAGGCTGCAATTGCAGCCGATCCTCCTATTTTATATATCTTCTTAATTCCGCATATTCTACATGCAGCAAGTACGCTATCATCAATTACACCTGATTTTGATGGTATTGTGGCAGTAATATTTTTAACTCCAGCTACTATTGCCGGCACTGCTGACATTAAAATAGAGCTAGGGTAAATTGCAGTTCCACCCGGAGCGTAAACGCAAATAGATTCTATTGCCTGCCATTTATTGCCAAGTGTTACACCGATTTCATCTTTATAGTTAAAGTCAGACGGTAATTGTTTTTCATGGTAGGATTTTATTCTTTGATATGATAATTTTAATGCTGATAATATTTTTGGATCAATATTCTTCATAGATTCTTCAATTTCCTCTTCTTTTACTAGTAAATCGTCTGAATTTTTAAAGGATGATTTGTCAAATTTATTGCAGATTTCTATTATTGCTTCATCTTGATTTTTTTTAACTAAATTAATAATATTTTCTACATCTTTAATCAGTTTTTCATCAAATTCTTGATTATTTAAAGCAATTTTATCTATCTTTTTTATAAAATCTGAATCTTTATAATTTATAATTTTCATTATTGTATAATTTTTATTTTATCACCTATTTTTATGTTAAAATTATCTGTCATTGTTGCATTAATTTCTAATATTTTATTAATTTTTATATTAGAAGATATGGTTTTTGTTGATAATGGCGTGGTATTTTTAGTAATTTTAACAATTTTATTATTTTTATCAATAAATAGCATATCAAGTGCTATAAAAGTATTTTTCATCCACATATAAGCAATTTTTTCTTTAGGAAAATCAAATAATGCACCATAATTAAGGGGTAAATTTTTGACATGCATTAAGCCTTTTTGTTGGGATTTTTTATTGCTTAATATTGAGATTTTAAAATTTGTAATAATTTTACCATTATCTGCATTTATGATTTGCAAGTTACTATTATATATATTATTATCAAATGCTAACACTGACTTTAGCATCAGGCATAATAAAACACAAGAAAAGAACAGATTTTTATTTATATTAAACAATATGTCCACGGGTTTTTTTAGATTTATAATTATATTTTTAATATCTTATTTTTCTTATAGTAAAATATCTTTTTCTAATATTCAAAATAATAATGCACCAACAAAGATAAAAGCAGAAATTATTAAGGTAATTAGAAATAGTGGAGAAATTGAATTTATCAATAATGCTATAATTGAAAATGCTGATACCAGTATTCTGGCTGACAAAATTATTGTATTTTATAATGAAAAAGGTGATAATAATAGCAGTAATAATAAAACTTCTATAAAAGAAGCAAAGGCAATGGGTAATATCAAAATTTTTAATGATGAATTTGTTGCTACCGGAGATAATGGTTTTTACAAACCCGAAGATGAATCATTTGTAATTACTGATAATGTTATATTTAATGATGGTACATCAATTGCAAAAGGAGAAAGATTTGTATATAATTTAGCCAAAAGAAAAGGTTTGTTACTTGGAGCTAAGGATGAGGTAGAAAATGTTAAGAATAATCGAGTTATAGTAATTATAAATGAAATTAAATGAGTAAAATATTAACCACTAAAAACTTACATAAGAAATACGGTAAAAAAACTGTTATAAAAGATGTTAGTCTTGATATTAAAAAAGGTGAAGTAGTTGGGCTTCTTGGCCCTAACGGTGCTGGAAAAACTACTTGTTTTTATATGGTTGTTGGTTTGGTAAATTGTACTTCTGGTAGTATATTTTTAGATAATATTGATATTACAAAAATCCCAATGCACCAAAGAGCTCATTTAGGAATTGGTTATCTTCCTCAGGAATCATCTATTTTTAGAAATATGAATGTTGAGAATAACATTAAATCAATTCTAGAAATTTGTGAGCCAAATGTTAAAAAAAGGAAAAGAAGGTTAGAGGAATTGTTAGAGGAATTTTCTATAACTCACATTAGAAATTCTCATGCTATGGCACTATCAGGAGGAGAGAGAAGAAGAGTTGAGATAGCTAGAACTCTGGCAACAAACCCATCTTTTATTTTACTAGATGAGCCATTTGCAGGGGTTGATCCTATTGCGGTTAACGATATTATGTCTATGGTTAGTCATTTAAAAGATAAAGATATAGGTGTTTTAATTACAGATCATAATGTCAGGGAAACACTTGCTATTGTTGATAGGGCTTACATTGTTCATGATGGTGTAATCTTAACGTCAGGATCTAAGGAGGATATAGTAAATGATAAAAATGTTAAAAAAGTTTACTTAGGACAAAATTTTAAAATTTAATTAAAGATAGATTATGGCTATTACAAAAATGATGAAAAATTTTATTAAATCCGAGTCAACTCCTGGGATTTTATTGTTATGTTCTGCAATTTTGGCAGTAATAATTAATAATAGTAATTATTCTGATATTTATGCTAAATTTCTTTCATTCTCAATTCCTTTAGATGTTTCTATAGTTGCTATTTATAAGGAGTTAAGTGTAAAAGATTGGATCAACGATGCCTTAATGGCAATATTCTTTTTATTTGTTGGTCTAGAACTAAAAAGAGAGGTTGTAACAGGTGAGCTATCCAATAAATCTAAAATTATTCTACCTTCAGCTGCGGCTTTCTCAGGGATATTATTACCTGCAATAATATATATTTATTTCAATATTCAAAATAAATTATATATGCAAGGTTGGGCGATACCAACTGCAACTGATATTGCTTTTGCCATTGGAGTTCTTAATCTTTTTGGCAATAGAGTTCATGTTTCTTTGAAGGTGTTTTTAGTTGCCTTGGCAGTAATAGATGATTTGGCTGCAATATTAATTATTGCCTTATTTTATAGTGATCACATTAATTTATATTATATTATTCTTGCTAGCATTACATGTTCAGCTTTATTTATGCTCAATAGGCTAAAGATCACATCTTTAAAAATATATTTATTCTTTGGTATTTTATTATGGGTTTTTGTTTTAAAATCAGGAATACATGCAACTATAGCAGGCGTTTTATTGGCATCATTCATTCCTATAATAGTTAAGCATCACAGTAAAGAAAAATCACCTTTACACATAATGGAGCATGCCCTTCATAAGCCTGTCAATTATATGATCTTGCCAATATTTGCCTTTGCTAATTCAGGGGTTTCATTTGCAGGAATGTCTCTTGATATTTTATCTAGCAACATTGTTCTTGGAATATTTTTTGGTTTATTTCTAGGGAAGCAATTAGGAATATTTGGTACCGTTTATATATTGGAAAAATTAAAAATTTGCTCTCTTTCCAAACAATCTAGTTGGCTTGAAATATATGGAGTTTGTTTACTTGCTGGAATAGGTTTTACAATGAGTTTATTTATTGGTAATTTAGCTTTTGATAATTTTCCTTCATTAAATAATGAAATAATTCTAGGGGTTTTGTTGTCGTCTTTATGTTCTGGCTTGCTAGGGTTTATAGTTATATATTTTGCTCTTAATAGAAAAAATAAAAAATTAAATCAATAAATGGAAGGTTGGTATATTAGAAATAATTATATATTTGATCGTGGTAATTTAAACCTAATTAAGAGATGGTGGCTTGATATAGATAAAACAAATTATCTATTAATTATATCTATCATGATTTTTGGTTTTTTCATGACGGCAACTTCTAGCACTTATGTTGCTAATCGAATAGATGTAGATGGTTTATTTTTTGTAAAAAAACAATTATTTTTTACAATTATGTCTATAATTATTTTTACCATATTTTCCTTTTTTGAAAAAGATTATATAAAATTATTAGCGATATTTGGCATAATTATATCTATTTTATGCCTGATCATAGTTTTAATAAATGGCTTTGAGATTAAGGGAGCTAAAAGATGGATTTCAATCGCTGGTTTTACCTTGCAGCCTTCTGAATTTGCAAAAGTTTTCTTTTTAATATTTAATGCCTTTATTTTAAATAAATTTCAAAATAAAGGCTTATTGACAAAATACGGACTATCATGTGGTCTTTATTTTATTGTAGCTTGTTTATTTATATTGCAGCCAGATTTTGGCATGACATTTGTGTTAACCTTAACTTGGCTTACGCAGTTATTTGTTTTTGGGTTATCTTTGATCTTTATATTTGTTGCTGTTTTTATATCTATATTAGCGGTAATTTATGCCTATAACGCTTTACCTCATGTTGCTAGCAGAATTGATAAATTTATTAATATAGATATTAAAAATTATCAAGTTGAGAGATCAATAGACGCATATATTAATGGAGGTTTCTTTGGGACGGGACTGGGAAATGGTTTTGTTAAGAAATATATTCCAGATGCCCATACGGATTTTATTTTTGCTGTTATCTCTGAAGAGTTAGGGTTAATATTTGCTGTTATCTTAATATTAGTTTTCTTGTTAATTATCCACCGAATTATAAAAAGAATTCTGTTAGAAGATAATCTATTTATGCGTTTATCATTAATTGGATTAACGTCTTTATTTGCTCTACAGGTTCTTGTTAATATAGGTGTTAGTATTGCAATGCTTCCAACAAAGGGAATGACTTTGCCTTTCATTAGCTATGGCGGCTCTTCAATGATTGCTATGGCAATTTGTTTTGGAGTTATTCTATCTTTTACTAAGAGGAAATATGATAATAATATTGATCAAAATAACATTACAGCTAACTTAGGATGAATATAATATTAGCAGAACCTAGAGGTTTTTGTGCAGGAGTAACAAGGGCAATAGAAATAGTTGAAAGAGCCTTAGAAAAGTTTGGTGCCCCAATATATGTTAGGCATGAAATAGTTCATAATAAATTTGTCGTTGATGATTTAAGAAATAAGGGGGCAATCTTTATAAAAGAGGTAGAGGAGGCCCCTAAAGATGCAATTATTATTTTTTCTGCTCACGGCGTTTCTAATCAGGTAGAAAATGATGCTATAAAAAAGGGTTTAAATATTATTGATGCTACCTGTCCTTTAGTCAGCAAGGTTCACAGAGAGGCCAGAAAATATGAAGATCAAGGAAATGATATAATTTTAATAGGACATAAAGGTCATCCAGAAGTGCAGGGTACAAGTGGCAGGGTAAAAAAAGACGTTATCCTGGTTTCCAGTGAAGAGGATGCAAAGATAATTCAAATTAACAATCCTGATAAGCTTGCCTATGTAACTCAAACAACGTTAAGCGTTGATGATACTCAAAAAATTGTTACAATATTAGAAAAAAGATTTCCTAAAATGCAAAAAGGAGTTGCCACTAAAGACATATGCTACGCTACACAAAATCGTCAAGATGCAGTAAAAGAACTCAGTAAATCAGTTGATTTATTGTTAGTTATAGGAGCGGAAAATAGCTCTAATTCAAATAGATTGCGCGATCTTGGCTTGGAGTCAGGACTGCCTTCTTACTTAATTAATAATGCTGATGATATTGATATAGGGTGGTTGCTAAATGTTCAAAATATTGGTATTACAGCAGGAGCATCTGCACCAGAAATCTTAGTTCAAGGTGTTATTGAAAGAATTAAAAAATTATCAGATGATCCGGTTGCAATTAAGGGAATGGGTGGTGTAAAAGAAAATATTCAATTTATTTTACCAAAAAAAGTTAGGAAGTAAAAATATTCATATGTATCATTTTAATACATATATTGTATTATTTTGACATAAAATTATAAAAAATCACGAAAATTTTTGCATTATTATTACTAGTTGTAATAACAAGGAAATAAAAGACAATATTGTTAAAATATTGTTAAAGAAAAAATTAGCAGCCTGTATTCAGGTGAGTAATGCTGAAAGTAGCTATGTCTTTAAAGGTGAAGTTCATAATGATGACGAGATAATTATTAAGATTAAAACTAGATTATCTCTATATTCCAAGGTGGAGGAAATAATTAAGGAATTGCATGATTATCAGATACCTCAAATTATTGCAGTTCCAATGCTTAAAGTTAGTGATGATTACAAAAAATGGCTAGATGAAAACCTTATATAAAATTCATCTTTAGTGAATCATGCTAAAGTCCATTCAAATAGTTAAAAATAATAAATAATACCATTTCCATAATATAATCATACAATATGACTGTATTATGGAAATGGTA
>CAJQHT010000053.1 GCA_905478245.1 uncultured Rickettsiales bacterium
GCATTTAGCAGTTGCTGATCATAATGTTCCAACAATTACTGCTGATAGACAAAATGGTACTAAAGGCATAAAAGATCAAACCTCAAGAACGCAAGTAGAAACATTAGAGGCAAATTGCGCAGAATTTGATATAAAATATTTCCCTCTAGATGATAAAAAACAAGGAATTGTCCATATTGTAGGCCCTGAACAGGGTTTTACTCAACCCGGAATGGTTATAGTATGCGGAGATAGCCACACTTCAACACATGGCGCCTTTGGAGCTCTTGCTTTTGGTATTGGAACTTCAGAAGTTGAGCATGTCTTAGCAACTCAAACCTTAATCCAAAAAAGAGCAAAAAATATGCTGGTTAAAGTTAATGGTAAATTAGCTGACGGCGTTACTTCTAAAGATATAGTTTTAGCAATTATTGGTAAAATTGGCACAGCAGGAGCAACTGGCTATGTTATTGAATATGCTGGCGAAGTTATAGAAAATCTTTCAATGGAAAGCAGAATGACAATATGTAATATGTCAATTGAAGCCGGAGCTAGAGCAGGATTAATATCTCCAGATCAGACAACTTATGATTATCTAAGAGGTAAACCAATGGCTCCAAAAGAAGCTGATTTTGAAAAAGCTATTAAATATTGGGATTCATTAAAGTCAGATGCTGCAGCAAAATATGACAAAGAAATTATTATTCATGCTGATGAAGTTATTCCTTATGTCACTTGGGGAACCAGCCCTGAGGACGCATTGCCAATTAGCGCAAACATACCTCACCCTGAAGATTTTTCAGATAAAAATAAACAAAATGCCGTTATCAGATCTTTAAAATATATGGGTTTAAAATCTGGTACTCCATTAGAAGAAGTTATTATTGATAAGGTCTTTATTGGCTCTTGTACCAATGGTAGAATTGAAGATTTTAGAGAGGCTGCAAAAATTGCTAAAAATAATAAAATTGCCAATAATATTAAATTAGCCATGGTTGTTCCTGGATCAGGATTAGTTAAAGAGCAAGCTGAAGAAGAAGGTTTAGATAAAATTTTTATTGAGGCTGGTTTTGAGTGGAGAGAACCTGGTTGCTCAATGTGTCTTGCCATGAATGCTGACCAGTTAGAAGATGGCGAGAGATGCGCTTCAACTTCTAATAGAAATTTTGAGGGTAGACAAGGTAGAGGTGGTAGAACTCACCTAGTTAGCCCAGCAATGGCAGTTGCCGCTGCAATTAAAGGACATTTATTTGATGTCAGAAAATTAAATATATCTTAATTCAAATGAAAATCTTGCAAAAAATTTGTAAAATCTTTAAAAAAGAAGCAAATAATATTGCCGTAATTAACCTTTCTGGAATTATTGGTCAAGTTAGTAAATTTGACAAAGGCTTGAACATTAACAATGTCGAACCATTGCTGGAAAAAGCCTTTGACACTAAAAAACTAAAAGCTGTCGCAATAAATGTTAACTCTCCCGGAGGCTCACCAGTTCAGTCAGAATTAATTCACGACAGAATTAAAGAGCTATCAATAGAAAAAAAGATTCCAGTATTTACTTTTGCCAATGATGTTGCTGCTAGCGGTGGCTACTTTATTCTTTGTGCAGGAAAAGAAATATTTGCCAGCAAATCATCTATAGTTGGAAGTATTGGCGTTATATCAGCTGGATTTGGCTTTGAAGAATTAATCAAAAAAATTGGTGTTTCGCGCAGGGTTTATGCTCAGGGAAAAAATAAATCAATGCTTGATCCATTTAAAGCAGAAGATAAAAATAGTATTAAAATTTTAAATGAAGCCCAAAAAAATGTTCATGAGTCATTTAAAGATATTGTTAGAAAATCTAGGGGTAAAAAACTAAAAGGAGGAAGTCCAAAAGAAATTGAAGATAAATTATTTAATGGCGCATTTTGGTCTGGAGAAGGCGCTCTTGATAATGGCCTAATTGACAATATCGGCAGCATGAGAAATATTATGCACAAGAAATATGGTAAAAAAATTAAATTTATTAATATTGAACCCAAAAAGAAAGGCTTTGTAAAGGAATTGTTATCTAGTAAATCTGACAATTTTGAACAAAATATTATTAATAGTATTTTTGTAAAAATAAAAGAAGAAATTTATTTTAATAAATTTGGCCTTTAGGAATTAATTATAAATAATATTTTTCAATATATGAAAATATATTTTTATTAAAAAAGTAATTTTAATTTATTTATAAAATCATGTCAAAACTTAATACGTCTTTAAAAGAGAAGGATCCAAAAATTTCATCTTTTCTTGATAAGGAATTACAGCGTCAACAAAATCAAATTGAACTTATAGCCTCAGAAAATATTGCCAGTAAGGCGGTAATGGAAGCTCAAGGATCGGTTATGACTAACAAATATGCAGAAGGATACCCGAGAAAAAGATATTATGGTGGCTGTGAATATTATGATGAAATTGAAGAAATTGCTATTGACAGGATCTGTAAAATATTTAACTGCAAATTTGCAAATGTTCAGGTGCATTCTGGCGCTAGTGCTAATTTAGCTGTATATTTAGCCTTTTTACAACCAGGAGATACAATTCTGGGCATGTCTTTAGCAGCAGGCGGTCATTTAACTCACGGCGCCAATAGAACCATATCAGGAATGTGGCTTAACTCTGTTCAGTATAATATCAGGGAAGATAATGGCCTGATTGATTATGATCAAGCTCGAGAATTAGCACTAAAACATAAGCCAAAAATGATTATTACCGGCATTTCATCTTACCCCAGAATAGTTGATTGGAAAAAATTTCGTGATATTGCTGATGAAGTTGGGGCGATATTACTTGCTGATATAGCGCATTTAGCTGGATTAGTTGCAGCTGGAGTTTATCCTTCACCCTTCCCTTATGCTGATATTGTTACTTCAACAACTCACAAAACACTTAGAGGTCCAAGAGGCGGGATTATATTAAGCAACAATGAAGATATTGCTAAAAAAATTAATTCTGCAGTATTTCCAGGCTTGCAAGGCGGTCCTTTAATGCATATTGTTTTAGCAAAAGCTGTTGCCTTTAAAGAAGCTTTGGATCCAGAATTTAAAGAATATGGAGCGCAAATTATCAAAAATGCGCAAATACTTGCTAAAACTCTAGTAAAAAGAGGTCTAAAAATAACTACAGGAGGAACTGATTGCCATTTAATGGTTGCTGATCTAACTCCTTTAAAAGATTTAACCGGCAAAGAAGCGGAAAAAATTCTAGAAAGAGCTGGTCTTACTTGTAATAAAAATGCCATTCCTAACGATCCAAGAAGTCCATTTGTAACTTCTGGATTAAGGTTTGGAACTCCAGCTGGTACTACCAGAGGCTTCAAGGAGGCTGAATTTGAACAAGTTGGCAATATGATCTGCGATGTCTTAGAAGGCTTTGTTAAAAATGGCGAAGAAGGAAATAAAGAATTAGAACAAAAAATTAAAAATGAAGTTTTAGTATTATGTCAAAAATTTCCAATTTACTAATATTTAATTAATTAAAAATGCAAAAAATACTTGTTACTGGAGCTCTTGGTCAAATTGGATCTGAATTAGTTACTGAGTTACGAAAAAAACATGGTCAAGAAAATGTTATAGCCTCTGATGTTAAGGTAAATGAAGATAAAAGTTTTGAGCCATTTGAAATAATTGATGTTTTAGATAAGCATACCATTAGGGAAATCTGCCTCAAGCACGATATTAAAATTATTCATCATTTAGCAGCAATTTTATCAGCAAATGGTGAAAAAAACCCTCATCTATGCTGGAATATCAATATGAATGGGCTTTACAATATCTTAGAAGTATCTCATGAATTAAAATTAGACAAGGTTATATGCCCTAGCTCTATTGCTGCATTTGGACCAGAAACTCCCAGAGACAACACTCCACAAGAAACAATTTTACTGCCAAAAACAATGTATGGCGTTACAAAAGTTGCAGGTGAGTTACTTTGTGATTATTATGTTGATAAATTTGGCCTTGATATTAGGGGTGTTAGATATCCAGGGCTTATTAGCTCTAAAACATTACCAGGAGGCGGAACCACAGATTATGCAGTTGAAATATTCTATGAGGCTATCAAGCATAAAAAATATACTTGCTTTTTAGATAAAGATACCATTTTACCAATGATGTATATGCCTGATGCAATTAGAGGAACAATAAAATTGGCAGAAGCTGACTTTAAAGACCTAAAACACCATTCTAATTTTAACTTTGCTGGAATTAGTTTTTCATGCGAAGAATTGGCAAATTCAATCAAAAAATACATACCAGAATTTGAAATAGAATATAAGCCTGATTTTAGACAAAAAATTGCTGATACATGGCCGCGTTCAATTGATGATAGTTCATCAAAAAATGAGTGGGGCTGGAAAGCAGAATATGATCTTGATAAAATGACAGCAGATATGCTTGAAAAAATTGGTCAAAAATATAAAAATGGAGAATTTTAATGGATTTAATTAATTCTATTATATTTAACGAGCAATTTATTTGGCCTTTAAAAATATTTACAATAACCTTTATTGCGTTCACCCTTAGCTTTTTCATTACCAAAATCATTACAAAATTCAAGGAAAAATTATTAAAAAAAGGGAAAAATTGGGAATCGGCTCTAGTTTTGTCAATCAGAAGACCTGTAAAAGTTTTAATTTGGATTTTAGGCATAACATTTGCAATTGATATTAGCGATCAATATTCTAATGCCGATTTTTCTGAGATATCCGAAGCAATAAGAGACTTAGGTATAATATTTTCTATTGGCTGGAGTGGATGGCGCGCCATTAAATCTTATGAAAATAATCTAAAACTTGAACATAAAAATAAAAAAATTGATATCACAACAGCTAGTGCCGTTATTAAACTAACTAAAGCTTCCCTTATTATTACAATGTCGCTTGTGGCCTTACAAACAATGGGTATAAGTATCAACGGTGTATTAGCCTTTGGTGGAGTTGGTGGTATCGCCATTGGTTTTGCCGCGAAAGATTTGCTAGCGAATTTTTTTGGAGCAATTATGCTTTATATGGACAGGCCATTTGTGGTTGGTGACTGGATAAGATCACCAGATCAAGAAATAGAAGGAACGGTGGAGCATATAGGGTGGAGACTAACCCATATTAGAACATTCAACCAAAGAATGCTCTATATTCCTAACTCTGTTTTTAGCTCAATTGCCATTGAAAACCCATCTCGAATGACTAACCGCAGAATATATGAAACGATAGGATTAAGATATACAGATACCTCGAAAGTTGACACTATCCTATCTCAAATCAAGGAGATGTTAATAAGTCACGCAGAAATCGATGAAAATAAAACTTTAATGGTTAATTTAAATAAATTTAATAATTATTCTGTCGACTTCTTTGTTTATACCTTCACCCATACCACGCAGTGGGTTAAGTTTCACGCTATAAAACAAGAAATATTATTAAATATAAGTAAGATAATAGAGGATAATCAAGCCCAAATTGCCTTTCCTACATCTATTATCAATGTTGAGGATGAGGTTTTGGTAAAAAATCAAGGATAATTTTGAAATATTGTTCTATTAATTATAAAATAATCAAAGAAAATGACGCTAAAATCTCTATAAATGAAAGAGGTTTTTTGTTTGGCGATGGTGTATTTGAAACATGCTTAGTAAATAGCGGTAAAATATATAATTTCTTAGCTCATTTCAAGCGCCTTCAATCAGGAATTAAATCTATAAAAATTGATTTTGACTTATCCAAATTAGAAGAAAATATTTATAAATTAATTGCAAAAGGCAATATTAAAAATTCACTAATTAGAATTTATATAAGTCGCGGTATTGGCAGCTTAGGATATCTGCCAAAAAAAGATATACAACCACTAATCACCATTCAAGAAAGAGACTTACCAAAAAAAAATAATGACCCGATCGATCTATATTTAGGAAAAATTACCAAAATATCAAAAAAATCACTACCAATTAATAATAAAATTGCTCAAGGATTAAACTCAACATTAGCAAAAATGGAAGCTGAAGAAAATAATTGTTTTGACAGTATTTTATTAAATGAAGATGATGAAATATGCGAAACATCGTCAGCAAATATCTTCTGGGTTAAAGATAAAATATTATATACCCCACATCAAGATTGTGGTATATTATCTGGCACCATGAGGCAAAAAATAATTGATTTATCTCCAATAAAAGTAATAGAAACAAAATCTAAATTAGCAGAACTTAAAGCGGCTGATGAAGTATTTATTAGCAACATATCTTGCAAAATTATTAAAGTAAAAAAAATAAATCCTAATTTTCAAGAATATAATAGTTTTAACTATTCAAATATATTGGAAGAGTTAATTAAAGAAGATATCAAAAAATATGTATAAAAATCAACAAATAGCTGGTATATTTTGGATGATTTTACACTGCTTCATAATTTCAAATATTGTAATAATAGCTAAAATATTAGGCAATTCAGGCTATAATCCTTTTCAAATTATATTCTTTCATAGCTTTATTGCTTTTTTAATAATATTGCCATTTGCAATTAAGAAATATGGCAGAAATATCTTGAAAACTCAATGTCTTAATGCACACCTAACTAGATCTTTCCTTGGAGTAATTTCTCTTTTTATATATTTCTTTGCTCTAAAATTTGTTAATTTAAATGATGCCAGAGCTATTGCCTTATTTAATCCTATTTTAACTTTTATTTTTGGTATATTTCTTTTAAAAGAGAATGTAAATAATAGAAAAGCAATAGCATTAATTATAAGCCTAATTGGAGGATTTATAATAATAAATCCAAGCTCACCGTCTTTTCATCCAGCATTATTTTTAATAATTATTGCCGTGTTTATGTGGTCAATAATTGATTTAGCTATTAAAAAAATAAGTAAAAATGAATCCAACATTAAACAAATGCTATTTTTAACCTTTTTATCATCATTATTTTGCTTAATACCAACAATCTTATATTGGAAAAATCCAGTAGCAGCCTATGAAATATCTCTATTAACCTTAATGGGAATATTATTTGTAATTAATGTAACGGCAATATTTTTAGCCTTTAAAAATGCAGATTTAACAACTATAATGCCATTTGATTTTAGTGGCATGGTATTTACAACCATATTAACCTATTTCATATTTAATGAATTGATTAATCTAAACATTGTCATTGGTTCAATTATTATTTTTAGCTCTAGTCTATATTTAATATTTCACGAGAAAGTAAAACCTAAAAATCTTACTCAATAAAACTGTATAATTTTGACACAGTTTTATGTATTATTTTGATACATATTGTATCATTTTAATACAAATTAATAATTAATATTCTTAACTTTACCAATAGCACTAAAAGTTTTATTAGAACTAAAGATATCTTGCGCTAAATTAATTACATCTTTTTTATCAATATCTAAAATCTTTTTTACAATCTCATCATAAGGACGAACTCTGTTATGTATCAAAATATCACTTCCTATTTTTTGAGATCTATTATTATTACTCTCAGAAGACATTAAAATACCTGCTGTTAATTGAGATTTAGCTCTATCTAGCTCTTCATCGCTAATATTTTGAGTAATTTTATCTAATTCTTCAAGTGTTACCTTAATTAATTCATTAGATTTTTCTGGGTTAGTTGCACTATAAACACCAAAAGCACCACTATCATAATTTGCATAATTAAAAGCATAAATCGAATAAGCTAACCCTCTTTTTTCTCTAACTTCCTGGAATAAACGTGATGACATCCCTCCCCCCAAAATAGAGGATAGCATTTGACAATGATAGAAATCATCATCTAAATAAGACACTCCTTTAAAGCCTAAGATAAGATTTGTTTGTTCAAGATCTTTTTCTTTTTTAAAAATTCCGCCTTTATAAATACCGGATTCAACTTGATTTATATTATTGTTAGCTAGATTTACAAATGAATCTTCTACATATTTAACAAAGTCAGCTTTCTTAATATTTCCAGAAGCGGTAATAGCAATATTTTTATTATTATATTGCTTATCAATATAATTTTGCAGATCGTCTCGTTTAAAAGATTTTACATTTTCTTCACTTCCCAAAATAGAGCGACCAAGAGATTGTCCTGGATATGCAGTTTCTTGAAAATAATCAAAAATAATATCATCAGGAGTGTCGTTTGTCATGGCTATTTCTTGCAATATAACCCCCCTCTCCTTTTCTAACTCCTCCTTATCAAGAGTAGAATTTTGTAAAATATCAGCCAAAAACTCAGTAGCAAATTTAACATCTTTTTTTAAGATTTTAACATAATATACCGTTCTTTCTCTTGAGGTGTAAGCATTAATCCTACCGCCAATATCATCAAATTCTTGAGCAATCTGCTGAGCATTTCTAGTTTTTGTGCCTTTAAAAGCCATATGTTCTAGAAAATGTGAAATACCATTACTGGATATATCCTCATTTCTACTACCAGTATTAACAAAAACAGCAATACAAACTGTCTCAACATTTGACATTTCATCAACACCAATTCTTAGGCCATTTTTTAAAGTTACTAAATCTATATTCATAATTTAAATTTATTGTATGTTTATTTTCCTTAATTAAGATCATAATATTAGATTATTAATTTAAATAAAATAGTAAAAATGTCAGATATCAATAAAGATCCGATTAACTTATTTAGAGAATGGTTTAACGAAGCGCAAAACACCAAAATAGAAGAGCCAAATGCATTTAACCTGGCAACTTGCAGCAAAGAAGGCAAGCCATCTAACAGAATTGTCCTTTTAAAAGAATATGACGATTCTGGATTTGTATTTTATACCAATTTAAATAGCAGAAAAGGCCAAGAAATTACCAATAATCCATTTGCGTCAATGTGCTTTTTTTGGCCAGAAATTAACAAGCAAATCAGAATTGAAGGATCATTTACGCAAGTATCAGACGAAGAAGCTGATAAATATTTTAATAGCAGGCCATTAAAGAGCAGAATTGGAGCAATAATATCAGACCAATCAAAGAAAATAAAAAATAATGATTTTAACGCCTTTCGCAACTTGACTATTGAAGCTTTTAACAATTCCAAAGAAGAGGAAAATATAAAAAGACCAAAAAATTGGTCTGGGCTGCGCCTATCTCCAACAAGAATTGAATTTTGGCAAAGAGGAGATTTTAGGGTACATAAAAGAACTTCTTTTTTTAGAGAAAATATTAACGATAATTGGGATTCTGAGTTTCTTTATCCTTAAAAAGACCCAATAATAATATTTTTATCCTTTTTAGAAAATAACTAATACCAAATCCCATGTATGGACCACAAATAAATGCAAGTAATTTTTTCAATAATTTTACTTTAAGTTTTAATTGATATTTTGTAGCTAAATGCAAACATGTATTCGGCCTATTTGGAAAATTATTTGTTTTACAA
>CAJQHT010000054.1 GCA_905478245.1 uncultured Rickettsiales bacterium
GTTAATTGCCTCAATCTTGTTTTTAATCTCAACATTTAACTCTACTTTACGATTAAACTGAGTTTCTTTTTTTAAATCAGATTTTAGCACTGATATTTCATTTTCTAAATCAATAATTTGCTTTAAAGATTTTTTGCGCTCTGATGTTTTATCAATAGTTGTTTCGCCATAATTGCCGCTGTAATTAGCAGCGCCAAGAGCAATTAATCTTTTGACTAAATCTTGATAAAATTCGTATAGATTTAAGGAAGAGAGTTTTTTCAAGTAGCAGTCATTTAAAAAATCCTTTTGAATTTCGCTTAAATTTTGGCTATCTATCATTTTTGTTAAAAATTCTTCCGTAACCAATAACTTTGATTTATCAGCTTGGTTAATTCTTTTATTTGCAAGGCTTAGGGCAAATTTATCATTAAAATTAAATAATAATATTAGTGGATAAGGAATTGCCTTATTTATGAATGTGGCAATTTTTCTAATGCGATTATCACTTGCTAGATCAATTTTTAGAATTGCTATTTCTTGATATTCAACTAATTCATCTTCATATTTGGCAATGCCTGTATTGCTGGGCTTTAAAGTAAAAAGCCAAGTGATTTTTTTAATATCATCTTTGAGGGCTTTTTTGTCGGTTGCATCTAAATTGACATTTTCAAGGAATAGTTTTTTGAAAATAGGTTTATCTATTTTGCAAGAATCTGGTAGTTTTAAATTATTGAGAAAAATTTGGGTCATGATTTTTGCTCCTTAATAATTAAAAAGCTTATAACTTCAAAATCTTCAATTCCTTTGAAACTATCTTGAGATAAAATAGTTCCACCTCGATTAAATAGGCTTTCAACACCTTTCTCATCATTTTTGCCTGATATATTTGATATTGCCGCTTCTAACATAAATTTGTAAGGCGACATATCTTTGCCGTTTTTTGTGGCTTCTTTTAGGTTTTTAATGGCAATTTCATCTAAGCTTTTTGCGCTTGAGCAAAGTTTTTTGAAAATATCGAGGATTTTTTTGCTTTGTAGATGGTTGAGAATTATATTGCCGTCACTTGCAACATAAACCATATAATATGGAGCCAAAGAGTATTCAGAGTTTTTACTAACTTCTTTATTCTTGCCAATATCGCGCAAACAAAAAATTGCACCAGCCGGCGTTTCATCAAGATTTCCTGAAATTGCTGCAAAAAAGCCAGAAGGGGATTTTTCTAAAACGGTTAAGTTATCTTTCATAAAGCTGGATAAATCCATGCGAAAATCATTAAGCGTCATATCAGTAATTGAGACAGAGCCATCAATATCTTCAATATCAATTACTGCATCTTGCAATTGTTTCATCTGGTTGCGGCGATATTCTAGATCATTCATTTGGCGAGTTTCATCATAATCAATTACATTTTCCTCACCAGTTGCAGAAATATCTAATAAAACCATTCTTCCACTTACCCTTGCTTCTAGATTAATATATTCATCTAACTCCATATTAGGCCAAAAGTTAGTTAGTCGGATTTTTTTATTGTGTGAACCAAGACGGTCAATTCGACCAAATCTTTGAATTATTCGGACGGGATTCCAGTGAATATCATAATTTATTAGCATATCACAATCTTGAAGATTTTGTCCTTCAGAGATGCAGTCAGTGGCAATTAATATATCAATGTGGTTTGTGGCCTCGGAGTCGATCTTATTTCTTTCTTTAGAGATTGGTGAGAAGTTGGTTAAAATATTGTTTAAATCTTTACCAATATTTTTATCACTACATTTATTTAAGCCGCTTCCGGTAATGAGGGCAGAATGAATTTTGTGCTTTTCTTTAACCCAAGGAGAAATATTTTTGTAAAGATACTGTGCCGTATCTGCGAAGGCGGTAAAAACGATAACTTTTTTATTATTTTCATTAAGAGGATTAGCGATCTTATCACTTATTACTTCTTTGAGTTTTTGTAATTTAGCATCTTTAGTGGCATCAATTTTTTTGGCTTCTTCTACTAAAATTCCAAGCAATTTGTAGTCTTCTTCTAAATCTTGTTTCCATCTTATTAAATCAATATCTTGTATTAGAACTTTAATTTTGTTGCCGATTAGATATTCTTCAAATTCTGATGAATCAGTTTCTATATCTTCAATGCTTAATTCTTCAAATTCTGAATTTTCTTGATCTTGGATTTGCGATAACAAATTACCAATCTTGGTTTGAAGCCTTTCTACTGTAATATGAAATGAATTTATTGAGCTTTCCATGCGCTTCAACATGTTCACCCTCATTAAATGAATCATATTTCGTTCACGATCAACTTGACGGAAAACTGAAGCGCCATCTTTAACTGCCTGATCATATTTGCGGCTATATTCTTCTTGCTTATCCATGCGCACATATTCAAGCGGAGCATAAGCGGCAAGATTGAGCTTTTTAATTGTCATATTAACATCTTTAAGCGGAGGGAACTTTCCATCAATGTCAATATCAGCCTTAATATTTTTTGGTTTTAGACGCTCGGGGAATTTTCCAATTTCAGCAATATCATAATATTTCTCAATATGTTTTCTGGATCTGGCGATTGTTAGAATATCAAGCAACTTAAAATAACCGAAGTTCATTTTTTCAAGCAAGCTTGATGTTTTTCGTTGCCCATCTGGCAATTTTAGCCATTCATTAAATTTGGTCTGAGCTATTTTTAATGTGTTTTCAATGCTGACTATTCCATGATCTGAAAGTGCGTTGTCTTTTCCTTCGGTTATGAAGGCGATTTGGTTTTTTAAATCATTCATTCGGCTATTTACTGGAGTTGCCGACAGCATTAAAACTTTGGTCTTTACGCCAGCTCTAATGACTTGATCCATTAGTTTTTGATATCTGGAAATTGCTCCTGTTTTGGTTCCGGCATTTTTAAAATTATGTGATTCGTCAATTACGATAAGATCATAATTTTCCCAATTTAGGGTTTCTAAATTTACCTCTCCTGATTTTCCTGATGTTCTGCTTAAATCTGTATGATTTAAAACATCATAATTGAAGCGATCAGCGGATAAAATATTACGCTTATCATTTATGGTAAATACTGTCCAATTTTCACGCAGTTTTTTTGGACATAAAACAAGAATGCGATCATTGCGAAGTTCATAATATTTTATAACCGCTAAAGCCTCAAAGGTTTTTCCCAAACCAACACTATCAGCTATTATGCAGCCATTATATCTTTCCAATTTATCAATTGCCCCGAGTACTCCATCTTTTTGGAATTTATAGAGTTTATTCCAAACAAGAGTCTCCTTAAAGCCAGTTTTTGATCTAATAATATTGTCTTCATCAATATCTTCTAAAAAGTCCTTAAATAGGTTATAAAGGGTTATGAAATAAATTAAATTTGCTGGCTTTTCTTCAGCTAAATATTCTAGCTGTTCAGTTATTTCTTTTTTGATGCTTAGGGCAGATTTTGGATTGTTCCAGATTGTATCAAACCACTGTAACATTTGATTTGTTCCTTCTTTGTCAGATATGCCCATATTAATCTCAATGGCACTAGAATTTGCTTCGCCTAACCCAGAAGTCGTAAATCCAGAACTTCCTTGAATGCAAAAATCTTTACCATCTTGGTTTTTTACATGAAAAAGATTTTGATTAATAGCAGATCCAACTAGTGATTTAATTTGCACATCTTTAGCTAGCCAAGAAGAGAATTCTTTGGCTATTTGAGCCTGATCTAAATTATTTTTAAAGCGTATTTCCTCTAAGCTTCCAGCTAAAGTATGAATAAAATTATCATCCCATTTGGATAGTAAAATTCTGGCTCCAGACAGACTTGACAGCTCTTTTTTAAGCGAAGCATAACCATATATTGAAAAAAGATGCGACAAGACAGAAAGTTTTGCATTCTTATCAATTGAGTTTTTTAACTCTAAGCCGACTTTGCCATGATTTTTGTTATCAAGTAGCATAATATTTTATTTTGTTTCTTCTTGTTTTTTTATCCAATTATCTACTTCACTTTTCCTAAATCTCCAAGCATTGCCAACCTTAAACCCCGGAACTTTCTTTTCTGATACAAAGCGATAGGCTGTTTTTTCTGCTATTTTTAAATAGTCAGCCAGCTCTTTCATTGTCATGATGTCTTTATTGGTCGTCACAATATTTGCCTTTATAGATTATAATTTATAAAATTCTAAGATATAATAAAAGAGAAATGGGTAGAAAACAAGAGAAAACAAAGTTCATCTTATTTTTGAGAAAATTTAACAATTGTTTGCAATAATTCAACCATCGCATAAGTATCCAATTTGCAATACTCTAAAAGATTTTTTGTTAATTTTTGATCAAGATTAATTTTACCCTTAATAAAATCAGCATAAATATCCATTGCATCACCACCACTTTTAATTTCTAAGTTTTGATAGCTCAAATCAGTAAAAGCTGGTAAAACCTTTTTGATTGAGTTGGAGCTTTCTTGTTTTGGACTATAGATATATTTCTTTTTAAAAGGAACCATGAGATCAATAATTCTTTCATTGAGATTTAAAAGGGGCTTAGAATATTCCGGAAAATCTCTTGCCAATTCCTTGTTTCTGCTCTTCTCAAATGGTTCATAATAAACGATAATAGAGCCATTATCACCACAATTATTAACTAAACTTTGAATAAAATCTTTTCTTGGGTCGGATTTTTCTTGATGGAGAAATTCGAAATGGCTCAATTCCTGATCCGGCTTTTCTTGAATATGAAGTGAAAATTGAAAAGGAATTTGTTGATAAGGTCTGACTCTTTGAAAAATTGGAATTGGTAATTGAAAAGTCTCGTAATCTAAAAAATAAAGAGGATATTTTAAGTCAGATACAAACTCTGATAATTTTTCCTTATCAATGTGAGTTTTGTTTTCTTGGTAACAAATAATATCAAGCTCTTTTATACCTTTTTCATAATTACTTACATCAATATCATTAACCTCATAAGAGCCTATTTCATCAACAATTATTTCTGCTATCTTTTTTCTGGTGGCAACATTGAATATTGAATAATTAGGGATGTTTTGCCAGCAATAACTTTTATATTCGCAATCAAAGGGCTTAAAACATTTATTACCAATTTTAATATTTGGCTGATTTTGATTATTTAGAGTTTCAATTAGCTCCTGCTTTTTAGCTTCAATTTCATTTTGTTTTTCTAGAACTTTATCGCTGATATCCTCAAATTTAAAAAATTCTTGCGGATTTATTGCTCCGTTTAATTGATATTTATTATTGATTAGCATCAACAAGCATTTATCAATTTTATATCCCGCTTTTGTGAAGATATGATATTGAAAGGATAGATCATCAATATGATAGTCTTTTACGCTTGTTGAACCCTTAACCTCAATTAAATTCCAGCTTTTTTGGCCTTCATTTTTTTGCAAAATATCAATTCGAGCATGAGAATTATCGGACCCATCAATTGCCGTTGCTTCAAATATGATTTGGTGATTTTTAGAGATTAAATCCTTCGTAAATTCTTCTGCTTTGCGAATATCAAAATATTCATCAATTGCAGCATTCACCCCACCTTTAAAATAGCTTCTTGCTAATTCGTTTATCTCTTCGCCTGTTTCTAAAATATTTCTGGCTTTATCATCAAAATTAGGTTTTAACTCTGGCTGATAATATTTTAACCACAACGCTTTTGGGCATTGTTTGCCTTTGGTAAAATCTGTTTTTGATAATTTAACTTGATGTATTAATCCCATAAAAATTTATTAAAAATTACCAAAATCAATTAAAAACCATTACAAATAGCCTTATTCTAAAAAATATTATAGATTTATATCAGATAATTAATCTCTATTACAAATAGACATATTTTTACTTTATTAATAAATCACCCTCTTCTACTAAAACCTAATTAATAGTTTTTATTTTACTACCCCTCCAACACCCTCTTACCATATTCTCTTAATTCTCCATTTGGTGAAACATAACGATAAAGAGTTTGTTTAGTAATACCTCCAAGCTCGAAGCAAAGATCAGATATTTTTGTTTCTCTGTTCTTCATGGCAATT
>CAJQHT010000055.1 GCA_905478245.1 uncultured Rickettsiales bacterium
ATGTTAATTTTAATATTAAAGATAATTTACAATTCTATGCTGATGCAGAATTAGTAAAAGGCTTGCACAAAAATGTTTCTAACAATAATAGGAGTGTTTATGGTAAGGCTGGATTTAAGTATCAATTTTAACAAAGCCAACCTATTCCATAGTAGAAATAGCGACACTGCAAATAGCCTGAGCTGCAATACCCTCTGCCCTACCTAAAAAACCCAGCTTTTCAGTAGTGGTAGCTTTGATATTTACTCTATTTTTATCTATATTCAAAGTTTGCGCTATTGATTCCTCCATTTTTGCCTTATATTGTGATATTTTTGGCTTTTCACAAATAATAGTTAAATCAATATTTAATATTTTAGCACCTTTTTTCTTTAAAATATGATTTGTAATGCGCAACATTTCTCTAGAATCGCAATTCTCCCATTTAGCATCTTTATCAGAAAAATGTTCACCAATATCACCTTCACCAACTGATCCTAAAAGAGCATCAATTATTGCATGTATAGCAGCGTCACCATCTGAATGAGCCTCTATTTGTCTGTCAAATTTAACTTCACATCCTGCAATTTTAATAAAACCATCTTCACCCTCTTTCCTACCCCTAAAAGCATGAACATCATAACCAATACCGCACCTAGTTTCTTCTTTAACATCCTCAATACGCATTGCGATAATTCTTTTTGCTCTTTCATAATCCTCTTCTGTAGTAATTTTAAAATTATTTTGAGAACCAGGAACAATGGCAACAGGAATACCACAATATTCATCCAAAGCAGCATCATCTGTAAAATTCATATGCTTTAGATCATTATGAGCATTAAGAATATCCTGATAAATAAAAGCCTGTGGAGTTTGCGCCCTCCATAAATTCTCTCGCTCCAATGTCCATTCAATTTTACCATCACGATATTTCTTAATCGTATCCTCAATGGCAATAGCAGGAATAACAGCTGGATGAGTTTCAAGCTTTTCCAATATACCATTAATTACCCTTTTAGTAACAAAAGGACGAGCCGCATCATGAATTAAAACTTTTTCTGGATCATATTGTTTTAAAGCCTCCAAACCGTTACAAACAGAAATTTGACGAGTAGCCCCGCCAAAAACCGAATTAAGCAAATCTAATCCAATAATTGATTCTTCATATAATTTAACATCATCCGGATGAATAATACATAATACATCGTCAATTTTTGGATGATTTAAAAATGCCAATATTGTATGACGAATCATAGGCAATCCAGCTAAAGGCATATATTGCTTAGGAATACCTTCTCCGCCAAGACTTAATCTAGAACCCCTACCTCCAGCAGTTATTAAAGCAACTATTTTACTCATATTTTAATTATTTATAAGATAAGTTTATATCGATTTTAAAGATAATTTGAAGCAGAAGCTGAGTATTGATTTTGATAATATTCTATTCTGCTTATCATTTCATCTTTAAAATGCTTAATTAAACCCTGTACTGGCCAAGCGGCAGCATCACCAAGAGCGCAAATAGTATGACCCTCAATCTGTTTAGTCAAATTATATAATTTATCTATTTCCTCTATTGAGGCATCACCTTTTATCATCCTTTTCATAATACGATAAATCCAACCTGTTCCCTCGCGGCAAGGCGTGCATTGACCACATGATTCATGTTTATAAAAATAAGATAGTCTCGCAATAGCAGCAATAATATCTGTTGATTTATTCATAACAATAATTCCTGCCGTTCCAAGGGCTGTACCAGCCTCCTTTAAACCATCAAAATCCATAGTAACAGTATCGCAAATTGACTTTGGTATTAATGGAACAGAAGAGCCGCCAGGAATAATAGCCAATAAATTATTCCAGCCACCAATGACGCCACCAGCATGATTCTCAATTAATTCTTTTAAAGGAATACCCATTTCTTCTTCAACATTACAAGGCTTATTAACATGGCCAGAAATACAGAAAATTTTAGTACCGGTATTATTTTTACGACCAAGATTACTAAACCATTTTGCCCCTCTTCTTAAAATAGTGGGGACAACAGCAATAGATTCAACATTATTAATGATAGTTGGACAGCCATAAAGACCAATAAGGGCTGGAAAAGGAGGCTTTAAACGCGGCTGCCCTTTATTTCCCTCAATACTTTCAAGTAAAGCAGTTTCCTCGCCGCAAATATAAGCGCCAGCACCTCTATGAATAAATATATCTAAATCCCAACCACTACCACAAGCATTCTTACCAATTAAACCTTCTTTGTAAGCTTCATCAATTGCTTTTTGCAAAGCTACAGCTTCATTATAATATTCTCCACGAATATAAATATAACAAACATTGGCATTAATGGCGCGCGCACTAATTAAACAACCTTCAAGTAATTTATGAGGCTCATTTCTAAGAATATCGCGATCTTTGCAGGTTCCAGGCTCAGATTCATCAGCATTAATAACTAAATAATGTGGCTTCTGATCTTTCTTTGGAGCAAAAGACCATTTTAAACCAGTTGGAAAGCCAGCTCCACCCCTTCCTCTTAGACCGGATTCTTTAATCTGATCAACTAACCAAGTGGCATCTTTTGCTAAAAAAACATCGGTATCCTTCCAGTCACCACGAGCCATGGCATCAGGTAAGTTAGAGGATTCATCTCCATATAAATTAACAAAAATTCTATCTTTTACTGATAACATAATATATTTTTTAATTGACTAAAATCTAATTTTAACGTATGACGACAAATTTTATCTCTAATAAAAATAATGTCAATAAAAACCAAAATAACCCATAATACCATTTTAACTTCTAGAGCAGCTATTTTATTAAATGATTAAATTCGTCATCTTTTTAGTTAAAATTGACAAAAAGCCTCGCGAAATATGAACATATTACGACTCGTTTTTTAACAATTTTACCATAAAAATATTTAGAATTTAATTCATTTATAAGTTAAAATGGTATTATACCAAAATCTTATCCTTGCTTAATATTAAAGATTGATTTTGGCATTGAGCTATTCAACCATTATACAGTCTGATTTTCTTTTTTTGGTTATGTCGATAAATTTTATACAAAAGCCCTCTGCCTTTAATTGATTAGCAAAATAACCCACTTGCAATCTATAAAAAACACCTCTTTTTCCTAATTCAATTTTTTGAATAAAATATTTCTGATCAAAAAACAATTTAGGGAAATCTTTTTTTAACCCTTTCCAGTATCTGTAAGCAGATTCTTTTGACTTAAAGGAGGCAAGTTGAACTCTACCATAAGGTTTTTTAATATTTTCTTGCTTTGTAGCTAAAATAACATTTATTTTTTCTTTATCACTGCCTTGATTTGGTAATGGTAAATTTAATATAGATAAACTATTTTTACGGATTTTTTGATTGGGTTTTGCTGTTTTTGAAGATTTAATGATTTTAATATTATCCATATTTTTTTTATCCCTGCCAACGCCGACAATATTATCATATATAGTTTTATCTATGTTTTTTACCTTTAAATTAGCATCTTTATTCCTAACTTTTATTTCAAGACTAGGAGATTTAATTAATTTAATTTCATTACCCTCGCCATTTCTAGAAAAATAATAAGCACTAATAGTGATTATTACAAAAAGCAAAATAGATGTTAAAACTATTGCAATTTTTATAGGTTTTTTTGATAGAATAGAGGTTTTATAGCCCTCTGTTTCTATCATATAACCAAAATCTTCATTTTTCATTTAAACTTTATAATTATATCAAATTCTATTTTTAAATGGAATTTGACATTACATTTCTTCCATTGGCTCAATATTAAATATAGATAAAGCACTGGAAATAATCCTCATAGTAGAGGTAACAAGAAGTAATCTTGCTTTTGTTAATTCATCATCACCCTCAATGATAAATCTTAAATCGCCATTATTTTTACCCTCATTCCACAAAAAATGAAAATTTGCTGCTAATTCTTGCAGATAAAAAGCTATTCTATGAGGCTCAAAATTTATAACCGACATTTCTATTACTCTTTCATAATTAGCTAACTTCTTAATTAAGTCAATTTCTATTTCATTATTTAATCTATTTAAGACATTATTATTATTATTTATTTTTACATCAATTAATTTAGCTAATTCAGGATTTTCATTCTTTAGATTACGAATAACAGATGAACATCTAGCGTAAGCATATTGAATATAAAAAATTGGATTATCCTTTGATTGTTCTAATATTTTTGCTAAATCAAAATTAAAAGGAGCATCATTCTTTCTAGTTAACATGGTAAATCTTAAAACATCCGCCCCCACCTCATCAACAACCTCTCTTGCGGTAATAAAATTACCAGATCTTTTTGACATTTTTAATGGCTGTCCATCTTTTAGAAATTTAACCATCTGACATAATATCACTTTAACCTCAGCCTCATTATTGCTGACAGCCTTTACAACTCCTGTTAATCTTTTTACATATCCAGCATGATCAAAACCAAGAGGTAATATCATCTTTTTAAAACCTCTTTCAAATTTATCTAAACTGTAAGCAATGTCACCAGCTAAATAAGTTGGCGAACCATCAGACTTTCTAACCACCCGATCCACATCATCACCAAATAAGGTGGATTTAAACAAAGTTTGCTCTTGGTTTGAATATTCTTCACTTAATTCTCTATTTTTAGGCGGCTCCAATGTTCCTTGGTAAATCAGACCTTTATCTTCAAGTATTTTAATTGCCTGATCAATTTTACCACTATCATGTAACTTCTTTTTTTCAGAAGAAAAAACATCGTGAGAAATTCCAAGACGCAATAAATCATCCCTTATCATATTCATCATCTCATCTACCACAAAATCTCTAATTAAATCAATATATTCCGACTCTTCTTTATTAATCAAGCTATCCTGATATTTTTCTTTAATTTTTTGACCTATGACAATTAAATATTCACCAGGATAAAGGCCTTCAGTAATTTCAATTTTCTGACCGCAGCTTTCCAAATATCTAAGGTAAGCTGATTTAATAAGAGTTATAATTTGCGAACCAGCATCATTGATGTAATATTCCTTAGTAACATCAAAATTTGTTTTGATTAACAAATTAGCTAAAACATCACCATAAATAGCACCGCGGGTATGACCGACATGCATAGGTCCAGTAGGGTTCGGAGAAGCATATTCCAAATTAATTTTCTCTTTTTTACCTAAGTTTGGAAATTCAAATTCTTTTTTTGAAAGTAAATTATTTAAGAAATCATGCCAAACTTGTTTCTTGAAAATAATATTTATAAAACCAGCCCCAGCAATTTTAACTGATTCAATATCTTCGTTCTTAGCTAGTAAATCAATAATGCAGGAAGCTAAATCATAAGGTTTTTTCTTAAAATCCTTTGAGAAAACCATAGCAATATTAGTGGCAATGTCACCATGATTTTTATCCTTACAAGGCTCAACGGTAAAAATATTTAACTTTTTTTCATCAAAAATAATTTGAGAATCTTGAGCAATATCTAATATAATTTTACCTAATTTATTTTTTAAATCTTTAAAAATATTCATTCTTTACCTATAATTTTAATTTCCCACTCTAAAATAATTCCTGTTTTTTCTCTTACTTTATCAATTACTAAATTACCAAGATTAATTAGATCCTGAGCCGTTGCTTTACCATTATTTATCATAAAATTACAATGTTTTTCAGACATTTGTGCATCATTAACTGACAAACCTCTACAGCCAGACTCGTCAATTAATTGCCAAGCTTTCTTATTAGTATTTTTTGGATTCTTAAAAGTACTGCCTCCTGTTTTACTTCTAATTGGCTGAGATTCCTCTCTTTTTTTATTAAATTCTGCTATTTTTGCACTAACTTCAGCTATTTCACTATTCTTAACTTCAAATTTAGCTTCTAAAATCATAAAATCTGCCGCTAATTCATTTTTTCGATAAGAAAATTTAAAATCTTCATTTTTTAATTCTAAAATATTTCCAGCATAATCAACGGCAATTGCTGATATTAAATAATCTGCAATTTCATTATTATAGCAGCCAGCATTCATAGCAACAGAACCGCCAACACCACCAGGAATACCAGTTAAAAATTCTAAATTAGATAAAGCATTAATTTTACTATATAAAGCAACATTAGAACATAAAACCCCTGCTCCAACGCTTAAAATTTCATTTTTATGGTCTATTTTAGCAAATTCTTTACCTAATTTAACAACAACACCAGCAATACCAGATTCACGAATTATGACATTAGAACCAACTCCAATAATTGTAATATTTAAATCAGAATCTTTATTTTTTAAGAAAAATACCAGATCATCAATATCTTTAGGTTTAAATAATATTTCAGCATTTCCACCAACATTAAACCAGTTAGTTTTCGATAAATTAGCATTAAAACGATAAGAGCCTCTAATTTTTGGTAATTTATTTGTCAGTTCCATTTAAAAAATTCTTCACTTTTATAAACAGAATTATTGCAGCAAGCGTTAAAGTAACTAGATTTGCTCCAACTATTACATAAGTTTTAATTAAAATACCAAATATTGACCAAAATAAAACCCCGATAGTAAATAACAAATACATCAACAAAGAAATACCTTTGGTATCTCCTGTTTTAATGGTTTTTAAAGTTTGAGGCAAAAAACTAACGGTAGTTAAAGATGCGGCAATAAGGCCGACAATATTTATATAAAATGATTCCATAAAAAATTATAAGTAAACTTGTTTTTTAAGTTATTTATACTAATATTATTGTAGTAGTAAATATATAATAAATATTAATGTCAAATAACGATAAAAACAAGGTAAAAAAACCTATAATGTTATGTATTCTTGATGGATGGGGTATTGGAGCAGAAGATCCAGCAATAAATGCCATATTTAAAGCTAAAACTCCAAATTATGATGCAATATTAAATAAATATCCTCATAGCCAAATAAAAACCTCAGGAACAGATGTTGGTCTACCGGATGGCCAAATTGGCAATTCAGAAGTTGGTCACACAACAATAGGCTCGGGCAGAGTTATTTATCAAGATTTACCCAGAATAAATAATGCCATAAAAAATGATGAATTAAAAAATCATACTAATCTAAAAAAATTAATTACAAATTGCCAAAACAACAATAAACCATGTCATATTCTTGGATTACTATCTGACGGAGGCGTCCATTCTCATCAAGACCACATGATTTATCTTGCTAAAATTATTGCAAATGCAAAAGTTGAAGTAAAAATTCACGCTTTTCTTGACGGTAGAGATGTAGATCAAAAAAATGCCGCTAAATCTATAGAAAAATTAAATAATGAAATAAAAGATTATCCAAATATCAAAATCACTACTATTTCTGGTCGTTATTACGCAATGGATAGAGACAATAAATGGGATAGAATTAAATTATCATATGACGCAATAATAAACGCTAAAGGAAAAAGATTACATAATATATCAGAAGCCATCAATGAATCATATAAATCTGACATTACCGATGAATTTATAATTCCAACAATAACAGAGGAAAATTTTAACGGAATTAATGATGGCGACGCTATCTTGATTGCCAATTTTAGAACAGATAGAATCAGACAAATATCTCAAGCAATAATTGATCCAGATTTCAAGGAATTTACCAGAAAAAACATCAATTTCTGCTCCGCAATTTCCATGACAGAATATTCAAAAAATTTAAATAATTATTTTTCTGTTTTATTTTCATCAATTAGGATAGAAAATTCACTAGGACGAATTTTAGCTGATAATAATTTAACTCAATTAAGAATAGCAGAAACCGAGAAATATGCCCATGTTACTTTTTTCTTTAGCGGCGGCAGAGAAGAAAAACACATAGGCGAAGATAGAATCTTAATAAAATCCCCAAATGTCAGAACATACGATTTAAAACCAGAAATGTCCGCAATAAAGCTTGGTCAAAATTTAAACAAAGCCATAGAATCAAATAAATATGATTTTATCGTAGTAAATTACGCCAATCCAGACATGGTAGGACATAGTGGCGTCATGGATTCAGCGGTAAAAGCCTGCGAAACTATCGATAATCAATTAAAAACTTTAGAAGAAACAATATTAAAGCAAGATGGCGTAATGCTAATCACAGCCGATCATGGTAATATTGAAAATATGCTAACCAAAGATGGTAAGCCTCACACTGCACACACCATAAATCCAGTTCCACTAATTTTAATTGGCAATGATATTTCCAATATAGAATTAGATAATGGCAGCTTGGCAGATTTAACCCCAACAATATTAGAACTGCTTAATCTTAACAAGCCGAAGGAAGTAACTGGAAATAGTCTTTTACGAAAATTATAAAATGTATCATTTTAATACAAAGTGTATTATTTTGCTACATATTTACCTATCAGCTTAACGCATAATGTATTATTTTGATACAGTTTAAAGATAGGATTTAGTATTATGCTATTTTAATACAAGCAATATTATTATTTATAAATAAAGCATCTTGCTTTGTGGGCATTTCCATTAAGAATCAACTATTATAAATCAAACTTTTATTAATTATTTATTTTATAATGGTCGATATAAATGCTTTTGAAATGTAATAAATAGATTTCTAATTTTTATAACATCTCCACCTAGCTGTTGAATTCCGTCTGCTTGCGATTGAAACATGCTAGAAAGTAATATTGGCAACTTAGATTCATCCAATTCACCTATTCCAACTTCAATATATTTATTCAATACAAATTCAATAAATTCTTTTTGTTTATCATTCATTGACGCAAAAATTATTCCCTCTGATGCCGCAACACGCTCAGCTCTTGTAATTGGCTTTGCGTCGCCATTAAAAACATATTCCAAAACATCGAACAAGTCACTATTTTCTGCATTAATTAACTTTCTTAAAGCATTTAATTCTTCTGCACCATAACCTGCTGCCTCTAATTTTTCGAGCAAGATTTTTCTAGTTGCTGGATTGCTCCACAATTCCCTTAATTCCGCTTCACTTTTAAATAGATTTGGTATTTCTCCAAATAAATTATTCAGGAATTCTTCAGAAGTAATTGGCTTACCGCTTGCATCCCAAAACATTGTTTGGGTTGTGTGTTGAATTTCTAATTCCTTACCTCCTTTAAGTCTGATTCTTACTTTGTTTTTGCAGCTACAAGGTAGATTTCCACAAACATCACATTCTGTTAATGGCTTTACTTCACAAACACAAGGCTGCTCCCCACATATTGCACAAGGCTTCTTCTCTTTTTTCTCACAAACACAAGGAGATTCACTACAGCTACCACAAACTACAGGCTCTTCTGGTTCACCATCCCATTCAGGATCAAGGAAACGTTGGTGTGCATCTACAAAATCATAGATAGTGAAGTAATCTTTACCATCAAAAGTTCTAGTACCTCTACCTACAATTTGTTTAAATTCTATAATCTGATTTACAGGACGCATCAATACAATGTTTCGCACATTACGTGCATCAACACCAGTAGATAGCTTTTGAGAAGTAGTTAAAATAGTAGGAATACTTTTCTCATTGTCTTGAAATTGCTTTAGAGCATCTTCTCCAATCTGACCATCGTTGGCAGTTACACGAACACAGTACTCTGTATTTTTACTAATCTTTTTATATTGATTCACCATATCACGCACCATAGCAGCGTGTGCTTGTGTAGCGCAAAAAATAATTGTTTTTTCAGACTCAATGGCATCATCCATAAATGTATGCACACGATAACGCTCTCTTGCAGGAATTACAATCTTTCGGTTAAAATCTTTCTCCTCATACAACTTACCCTTTTCAATCTCCCCTTCTACAACCGTGTCATCATCCGTATATATATAATCGTCAATGGTCGTGTTTATTCGTTTTACTTTAAAAGGCGTTAAGAAGCCATCATTTACCCCTTCTTTCAATGAATAGATATAAACAGGGTCTCCGAAGTACTTGTAAGTATCTACATTGTCTTTTCGTTTTGGAGTTGCTGTTAAACCTAACTGAAAAGCAGGAGAGAAGTAGTCTAAAATACCTCTCCAATTTCCTTCGTCATTTGCACCACCTCTATGGCACTCATCTATAATAATTAAATCGAAATAGTCTTTTGGATACTGATTGTAATACGCAGCAGACATATCATAATCTGTGGTGTTTTCTTCTTCTATTTCTTCCGCTTCAGCGTTGCTATCATTTGCCATTAATGACTGAAAAATTGTAAAGAAGATACTTCCGTTGGTAGGTACTTTTCCTCTTTTCTTAATCTCTTTGGGCTTGATACGAACTAAAGCATCTTCTGGAAAGGCTGAAAAGGAATTAAATGCTTGGTTGGCTAATATATTTCTATCTGCTAAAAATAAAATTCTTGGTTGACGTTTTTGATATTGATTATTTACGCTAAGATTCCAACGGGTGTGAAATAACTTCCAAGCAATTTGAAAGGCAATAGCTGTTTTTCCTGTACCTGTGGCTAGTGTTAATAGAATACGGTCTTTTCCTTGAGCAATGCTCTCTAAGGTTCTTTTAATGGCTATTTCTTGATAGTAACGAGGTTGCCAAGTACCAGATTTATCTTCAAATGGAACGCTAGAGAATTTAT
>CAJQHT010000056.1 GCA_905478245.1 uncultured Rickettsiales bacterium
ACGGTGGAGCTGGAAGTGATACTATTCTTGGTGAAAATGGTAATGATAATATAAATGGAGGAGAGGGCAATGATACTATAGAAGGTAATGCTGGAAATGACATCTTAATAGGAGGAGAAGGTAATGACATCTTAGTAGGTAAATCTGGCACCAATCTTTTAGTTGGTAATGATGGTGATGATATGATAGAGGGCAGAGGTGATAATGATAAGATCTATGGTGGCAATGGTGATGATATTATAGAAGCAGGAGGAGGTGATGATTATAAAACCACTGCAAATAGCTACATTTTGGCGATTTCGTTGTTATTAAAAATTTTTGAAATCCACGTATATCTAAATACGCTAAAATTTCAAAATTTTTTAATGCCTATAAATCTCTCAAAATTTAGCAATTTGCAATGGTTTTATTGTGAGCAAAGATAATATAGGAGATGGCGATATAAGTAATTATTATTTAACAAAAGAATTAGTTAATGATATCTATTAAAAACCATCTTTAAATAGTTAAAAATACTAAATATGTATTACTTTGACACATATTTAAATCATAATAACTAATAAAATATTTTCTTATTGTAAGTTAAAAAATAAACTATTAATACTTTAAGTAAGATTATACTAAAGTTTATTTATAAATCAGCAAAATTTTGTTAATTTATAGGTAATCTTAAAATAGATAAATCAATCACCATATTGATTATAGAAGTTTCTTTTTGATCGATTTTTGGATCAATTTCTTTAAATCATGGTGGTTAATAATAGTGGTTATAGAGAATTATAAAACTAAACATTAATTTATGAAAATTATATTTTTTGATAAAATAATAAATTCAGCCAAATTAGCTTGGAAAGGTGAAGAGAGGCTTTGGAAGATTTTTTGGTTGTGGGGACTAACGCTTAGCGTAATATACCTATCTACTTTTTTTGTTATGACAAAAACAATCTTTGCAGAGTCTGAATATAATTATTATTATGAAATATTAGGAGGGGGTTTTATGATCTTCTTATTTTATTTTTTTGTTTATATATATTCATCCTTTTTATATAGATGTGCTTATAATGAAAAGTATGAAAATAGTGTTATTCCAATATTTAGAATCATTTTGTCATTGGGTACCATTCTAATATTCGCGGGCTTCTTTTCTTTTTTCTATTTCTTTTCTGCTTGGGGGAATTATTCAGACTTAAACAATATCTCAAAACATCCTATAACTATTATCGTTAAGATCACAGGTTTCCTTAGTATATTATTTTCAGTGCTATACTTCAAAAATTTCTCTTTTTCTAATAAAATTATAAACAGCAATGTCAAATAATAACCACAAAACCAGTCATCATCAATTTGCAACTATTTCTCTTGGAGCATATCCGGATGAAAATGTTATAGTTGATGGTCTTAATAAATATAAAACTTCTAATGATTACAACTTAAGTACAAATGGTTTCTATGCTGAGATATATATAAATGAAGTATCAAAAGAAATTAATTTTAGTTTTAGAGGTACGAATGGGATTGTTGATGTTGACGATGATTATTCTCTATACAAACAGGATATTCCAGAACAATTTAGCATCAATTCAAAAAGTTATATTGATCAATCTTTATCAGATTTAGGTCAGTCTTATAATCTGAGTGACTTTACAATAAATACAACAGGGCATTCACTTGGAGGAGTCCTTTCAAGTTTATCGGGTGTCTATATATATTCACAAGGTTATAACTTTGGACAATCTGTCGCTTTTGACGCTCCAGCTACTACTACTAACATGATTCAACAAGTAGCTGGTGATAATTTTTTAACTCTTAATCCAAACCTGCAATCTAAATTTACCAATTATGTTGCTTCACCGAATCTCGTTAATACAACAAATGGGGATCAGCATTATGCGAATCTAGTGATGTTTGAATTTGAAAATCAGGATATCAATCCTTCAGGTTTTATTTGGATTGATGACTATAAAGATTTTACAAAAGATCAACACTCAGCATCTAACTTTTTAGATAAATTTGATCCAGTAACTGGAGAGCCAATAAATGGTATTCCTATTAATAGTTGGTTCAATTTAAGGGAAGGATATGAATATTTCAAAAGCTATGAGAGTAACAAACAATATTGGGATAACTATATAGATAGTAAATGGAACTCAAACCCAATATGGCATCAAGGTTCTGTTGATGGAGATGGAAGTGATATCTTGAGACTACAAGATGTTTTTAAAGACAAGGAAAGTTATAAAGAACTATTTATCAAACTTCATTTATCTGATCTAGAAATAGACGTAAAAGAAATAGAAGTATCGATCAATAATATAGGAGGTATATTAACTAATCAGCAAAAAGTTGAAATCATCCAGGAAATCAAGACATTGCAAAATGTAGACCTCCAAGACAAAACAGTAACTTTTAAGAATCCAGATGGCAGTTTTGAAATTTATCGGATAGATGGCAATCTTATAAATATAGCTAATCAATATGAAGTTGACCTAAATTCAATTCTTATTTCTTCCGCAAACAATACTGGTTTTGATAATTTATCTGATAGAGAAATTATAGCTGATAATGGTGGATCAATGTATGTTTATAGGATTGATGAAGTGATTAAAGTCCCAAATGACAATAGGCAATATAATGGCAAAATAGAAATAACTCATACAGATAATGATTTTGATTATGTTTCAACTATTCCAAAAGAACAACAGAATGAGTATTTATATAATTTATTTCAAGATGTAGCAACTGTAAAATCTTACATAGTTGAATTAGGAGATACTTTAGGCAAAATAGCACTAGAAAATAATACCACTATTGATAAAATATTAGAGTTAAATAATATAGAAAATATTGATAAAATACAAGCTGGACAAGTTATAAAGCTAAATGATACTGAGGCTTTAAAAAAAATAAAATTAAACGAAGATAGCTACAATATCTCAACAAAAGACCAAGAAGCAACATTAAAAAACTCAGGATTATTAGCAGAAAATCCAGAATATATAGATAAAAATGGTAATGCTATATCACAGCAAGAAGCAATATTTACTGTAGAGGATAGTAATGGCAATATAAACACTATTCAAAAAGAAGGAGTAATGACTACTCTCAAAGACGGCACCAAAGCACTCCTTTCTTCCGTAGTAGAAATGACAGAAAAAGCAGCAGATGTAATGGGTAATTTTCTTGGTGATATAGTTAATAAAAATGTTGAATTGCTGACTTCGTCTATTTTTGATA
>CAJQHT010000057.1 GCA_905478245.1 uncultured Rickettsiales bacterium
TAAGAACATCCGATATTCAGATTTGGGGTTACAAAACATATAATAAGGTTGAAAAAACATTAGCAGATCTTGAGAGAATCAAACATAGTACACAAGATAATGTCGATAATGTCACAGTAACTTTAGATATGCTTATGCTTATTAAAAAGGAGCATCCTGATTTGCCTATAAATGAGCAAGAATTTAGTACTGATTTTCAGGATAAATTGACTCGACTAAACGATATAAATAATGCTATAAGTGCTGTTAATGCCGAACTTTCTAAGGATACTTTCGATAGACTTCGAGAATTAGTTGCTAAAGTATCTGATAGCAAAAAGGTTAAAAAACATGTCCTTGATAACCTGGGATTATCTGTAGAGCAGCTTGGTCAAGCAAATTTTGAAATTTTAAAGAACATAATAACGCGACAGTCAACGCATAATTTATTTGACGAGCCTCTTTTTACGGAGAAGGAAATAAATGTTATGATTGAGGATGCTATGATTGCGGATATTATTGAGGAGGCTAGGAAGGAGGATGCTGTGATTATGGATGCTATGCTTAAGGAGCGGCAAAGCCAAAATACTAGGGCAGAAGTTAAGGAACAGGGTATGGGTCCCTTAGCGGAGAGTCCATATAGTGAGGTGTTTAACCACACCAATGAAGACGGAATAGAAACAGATGAGTATACTATTAAGAGTCCAAAAAAAACTAATCCTATCAAGTCTGTCAAAGAGTTTTTTAAAGAAGGAATATGGAATGGAGGTAAGCAATTACTAGGGATTAGTAAAGATAATGTAGATCAAGCTCCGCCAAATAGTTTTGCAGCTAGGGCTGGCAGGTTTGCTATATATGTTCCATTGTTTGTGCCAGTGGTAATACCAAAAAGCATAGCAGCAGGTGTAGGATTTTTAGCAGAAAAAGTATTTGGGTCAGAACCAAAAGCTACTGAAGCTCAATTAAAAGAAGCAGAGAGGGCAGTGGCAAAAATGACGGAGGAGATGAAAGTGGAAAAAAGTAGGATTAGTGCTCAATCTTCAGAGCCTGTAGAGCATGAAACAATTAAAAAAGAAGAGCCTGCTATTGAGGAGCCAAATAAAGCCGGCTTAGACTTTTTAAAAGACCTAACTCAAGGAGGAAATACTAAGCAGGTGCCGCGCAATCCTTTTGATCAAGCTGTAGCAAATGCGCATCAATCCAATAAATGGTCTGGCGAAGCTTCAGCAAAAGCGGAAGCGTTAACAAAAGCAGTACAAGGCTTAGCGCAAGGCTTAGCAAAAAAAGAAGATGTTAATATACCAGCACCTAGTACTACACCTTCTATAACACAAGGGAGTGCAGTTCAGCAGGTTTCTATTAATAAAGCTCAGGAAGCTAGCTCTGGGAGGTAGCAGTGGTAATTACATAAACAATTCTTTAAAGTAAACTGCTTTTCCTTGTAATATTGATTTTAAAACATTTTAAAGATAGATTCTAGCATCAAGTCACTTGCTATTTTTTTATAATTTTTCTTAAATCTATCACTTCTTAAATCCAGTATTTTATTGATGACTTATATAAAAACTTGTAATTTAATTTTTGACGACTATGTTAGAGAGGTTATGTCAATAATTAATTTTTTTGACATTATTTATATATTAAGTAAATACTTCTTATTCTTAATTTTTTATTAATCTTTAACCAAATGCTTAAAATGACTCAAGCATCAAAAAATATAACTACACATCAAGCCCCAATCGAAAATACCTTTTTTCTCAATGAAGACTTCTCTAATTTATTAGATGAATATGAAAAGGATACTCAAAAACTAACCCTTGGAACAGTCGTAAAAGGTGTTATTGTTGGAATTGATGATAAAGGAGCTGCAATTGATATTGGAGCCAAATCAATCGGATATATACAGATTGCAGAATTTAAGCCAGATGGCGAAATAAATGAAGGAGATGTTATTGATGTTTTTCTAGAAAAATTAGAGGATAAAAGAGGTGAATTGGTAATAAGTCGTGATAATGCTAGAAGATTAAATAATTGGAATTCATTGAAGCAAGCTCTAGAAGACAAATCTATTGTTGAGGGCACAATACTCGGTAGAGTAAAGGGTGGATATGCTGTTGATTATAATGGTGTAACAACTTTCTTACCTGGAAGTCAGGTTGATACTATGCTTCTTTCAGATGATAGTTTTCTTATTGGTAAGTTAGAAAAATTAATGGTTTTAAAAATAGATGAAATTAGGGGTAACATCGTTGTTTCTAGAAGAGCTATTTTAGAAGGTCAAAGAGAAGAAGAGAGGGCAAAAATATTATCTGGTATAAAAATAGGTGATGTTCTTGATGGTGTGATAAAAAATCTTACTGATTATGGTGCATTTATTGATTTTGGCAGTTTTGATGGTCTTTTACATTTAACAGATATATCTTGGTGCAGAGTTAGACATCCTTCAGAGGTTTTAACAGTTGGTCAGGATGTAAAAGTTCAGGTCATCAAATATGACGAGAAAAGCAAAAGAGTATCTCTTGGGATGAAGCAATTACAGGAAAATCCTTGGGAGTCTATTGAGAAAAGATATCCAGTTAGCTCAACAGTTAAAGGAAGAGTAACAAATATTGCAAATTATGGTGCTTTTGTTGAGATTGAAAATGGTATTGAGGGTTTAGTCCATGTTTCAGAAATGAGTTGGTTCAAAAATAACCTATCTCCTAATAAAATTTTAGAGGTTAATCAGGAAATAGAAGTTATGATTCTTGAAATTAATCCTCAAAATCATAGAATATCTCTTGGAATTAAGCAATGCAGCAAAAATCCTTGGCAAAAATTCTCAGATTCCTTTAATGCCGGTGATATAACTGAAGGTATTGTTAAAAATTCAACTGAATTTGGTTTATTTGTTGGCTTTGAAAGTGGTGTTGATGGCCTGGTTCATCTTTCTGATATTACTCATGATGATAATCCTTTGGAAAAAATTAAAGAATTTAAGAAGGATGACAAAATTAATGTCATGGTTCTTGGTAGTAATTTTGAAAAAGAGAGGATCTCTCTTGGTATTAAGCAGCTTGAAAATAAGGACTTTAAAAAAGAATTTTCTCAAATAAAAATTGGATCAGATGTTTCTGGTTTTATTATGAATGTTAAAAAGGATTTCTTAGAATTGGAATTAGATCTTGGCTTAAAAGCTGTTATTAAAAAATTAGATATTAGCAGCAACAAAAAAGATCAAAGAACTGATAATTTTACAGTTGGTGATAAGGTTGATGGTAGAATAACTCAATTTAACAATGTTACAGGTAAAATTATGCTATCAATTAAAGATTTAGAAGTTGCTTCTAAAGAATCTTATACCTATTCCAAAAATACTCCAAGTGGGGCAACTCTTGGAAGTATATTAGGTGATGTTTTACAGGAATCCCGCTCCAGAATTGAAAAGGAAGAGGAAAATTCTAAAACAAAAGATTCTAAAAAAGAAACCACTAACAAGGATAAGTAATAAATGTCATTATCATCTGATAATTTTACAGCATTAATATATCTGAGAGATCAGGTACGAAAATGGAAAAACATAACCTTCATCGCGATAATTATATTATCGGTTATTTTGATGAAGGTTACATTTTTAGATGAAGATTCTAAAAACAATAATCTATCAGAGAATAGTGATTTTATTGCCTCGGTTGATATTGATGGCATTATATTAAGAAATAAATATCGTAGCAAAATTTTAGAAGATATCGCCAAGAAAGATAACATTAGGGCAGTTATTGTTAATATTAATAGTCCTGGAGGTGGTATCGTTGGTAGTGAGATTTTATATCAAAATATCAAGGAAATATCTAAAAATAAGCCAGTTATAGCTATTCTAGGATCTGTTGCTGCCAGTGGTGGTTATATGGCTGCCATAGGGTCGGATTATATTATTTCTCATAATGGCACCTTAACTGGATCTATTGGTGTTATTATTCAATCAACAGAGGTCACTGATATGGCTAGTAAAGTTGGAATTAAATTCAATAATTATAAATCCTCTCACTTAAAGGGCACTCCATCTCCCTTTGAAAAATCTGATGTAATCATTGATAAGGCTATTAATGAATCAGTTCAGGATGGTTATAAATTCTTTACAGATTTGGTAAAAATAGCAAGAAAAGATAAAATTAAAGATATAGATTTTGCTCAGGTTACTGATGGTAGGGTTTTTACAGGAAGGCAGGCATTTGCTATTGGCTTAGTGGATGAAATTGGTGGTAAGAAAGAGGCTTTAAAATATCTAAAAGAAAAGCATCAAATTGAGAATCTGGAAGTCAAAGATATTTTACTTAGAAAGGTTGAAAATAAATTTCTGGATAAAATTATTAATAAAGATTCTGTTATTGGTAGAGCTTTTAATTTAGAATCTTCGAATAAAAAATTAATGGCAATTTGGTAAAATTTTAGAAATAAAATGCATTATTTCCTTGATATTTATTTTTAATGTATCATTATATATCGATCTGGAAAATTAAATTTATTTCCATTTAGGTATTTGAAATAATCATTATTTCCAATAATCATATTTTATAATTTGATTTACCTAATTCACTTAAAATTACTAACTAATAAATATTATTATGTCTGAAAATAAAGAAATTTTTGATAAAGTAAAAAAAATAATTGTTGATCACTTAGGCTCTGAAGAAGCAAAAGTTAATGAAGCTGCAAATTTTATTGACGATCTTGGGGCTGATAGTCTTGATCAGGTTGAGTTGGTAATGGCTTTTGAGGAAGAATTCAATGTTGAAATTCCAGATGATGCCGCAGAGCATATAACAACCGTTGGTAGTGCAGTAAAATATATTTCTGAAAATCAATAAGTTAATAAAGTTAATAAATTTTGAAGGGTCATATTCTTAGGAATATGGCCCTTTTTTGTTTAATATTCATAATTTAAAGATGGATTTTGATATAATTAATCAGAAAAGTATAAACTTCCCCTTCTCAAAGGAGTTAAATGTTATATTTCAAGCCCTTAACAAGAATGACAATCTAAGGATAGTTGGTGGAGCTATCAGGGACTTACTTCTTGATAAAAAGATAGGAGATATCGATCTTGCTTGTACCAATATGCCAGAAAAAACAATCAATATTCTTGAATCAAATAAAATAAAAGTCATACCAACAGGGATCAGGCATGGAACAGTAACTGCTATTATTAATAATAAATCCTTTGAAATAACCACTTTACGCAAAGACATTAATCCTCATGGTAGAAAATCTGATGTAGAATTTATAGATAGCTTCCTGGAGGACGCCAGAAGAAGGGATTTTACAATTAATGCCATCTCAATTGATAAAGAAGGTAATTTATTTGATTATTTCAATGGTCTGGAAGATTTAAAGAATGGTGTGATTAGATTCATAGGGGATCCCAAGGAAAGAATAAGGGAAGATTACTTAAGGATATTAAGGTTCTTTCGATTTTCCTGTTATTACTCTAGGGAATTTCATCAAGAATCTTTAGGTGCAGCTATAAATCTTAAGGACAACATTCGAAATCTTTCTGATGATAGAATTAGAAATGAGATATTAAAGATTATTGATTGTCAAGATAAAGAGCGCTTACTTGAAATATTGGAATTGATGCAAAATCATCATATTTTAGCAGAAATCTTACTATTTAATGATTTTAATCTTACTTTTTTTAAAAATTTATTATCCTTTGATGAATTTTTTAACAAACCAGCAAATATTTTATTGAAATTTGCGCTTTTGATATATTCTCAATCTAAATTTAATAAGAAGATATCAAAAACTTTAAATTTCCCCAAGAAAAATATAAAATATATTGATGATATTAGTAAATTATCAGATATAGTTAATATTAGTATATCTAAGCATGATCTTATTGATATAATGTTTGATTTTGATCAGGAAATTATTATCGATGCCCTAAGAATTAATCTTAGCATTAATCATAATTTTAAAAATAAAGAAATATTGGAGCAATATTTAAGGTTAGAAAAATTTATTTTAGAAGTTAATTTACCAAAATTTATAATTAATGGTAATGATCTGCTTGATTTTGACATCAACCCCAGAAATATTGCAAATATATTAAAGATGATGAGAAAAATCTGGATAAATAGCAATTTTAAGCTAGATAAGAATAGTATAATAACTATGTTACCAAAGTTGCTGCTGAAACTTTCTTAATCTTTATTGACTTTTACTTAAATAATTGATAAAATAACATTGTGCCAAAATATATTTTTAAATAATACCTTTTTAACTTATAAATGAATTAAGTTATAAATATTTTTATGGTAAAATTGTTAAAGAATAAGTCGTCAGTATGTTCATATTTTAACGAGGCTTTTTGTCAATTTTAACTAAAAAGATGACGAATTTAATCATTTAATAAAATAACTGTTTTAGAAGTTAAAATGGTATAAAATCATGAAGATAAATTATTTATCATTCTGATTCATTTTAAGGTAAGTCTTTGGTATCGTGATCCTTTTTTCTAAAAGGTTCTCAAAAAATGTTTATATCCATTATATTAATTATGGCAACGTCAAAGCAAGAAAGCTTATTTAATGAAATAGTAGAATACTACAATTTTGCCGATAAGCTTATTACTATCATAGACAATAATAAGGACAAGATTGACACTGATCAAATGCAGATAGTTGAAGAGGTTGTGGAAAATCTAGAAAAAAACGCTGATCAGCTTAGCCGTCAATTTGTAGAAATTGTTAAAAATGGCAGCACAAGACACGTTGTTGAAGATATTAGGCAGGCCTTAAATGGCATAATATCTGGAATTGAAGAATGTCGCAATAAAATATTAATGATTTATAATGTTGAAGATCTTACTAAATTATAATTAAGCCAATGTCAATCTCAGTAAATAAAAAGTTAGAAATTAATAATAAATTTTCTGATATTTTTAGTAGTCTCAATTCAGATCTAGAAAAAATTAATGAAATTATCATAAAGCACTCCCAGGGAGAAGCTGAATTGATATCAGATATTGCGAAGCACATTATTTTACCAGGTGGTAAGCGGGTCAGGCCAATTCTAACGATTCTTAGTTCAAGGATTTGTCAATATAACAACAATTATAATCATCATTACAATCTTGCTGCTGCTGTTGAGCTAATTCATACAGCCACATTATTGCATGATGATGTTGTGGATAATGGTTCCTTAAGGCGTGGTAAAAAAACCGCCAATTCTATTTGGGGAAATAAGGCCAGTATATTGGTTGGTGATTATTTACTATCAACAGCTTTTCAGCTAATGGTTAAAAGCAATTCTATCAAAGTTTTAGATCTTCTTTCTAATACTTCCAGAATTATGTCTGATGGTGAAGTTATGCAGCTTATAAATTCCTCTGATATTGATATTACAGAAAAAAAATATACACAAATTATCTCACAAAAAACAGCAATATTATTTGCTGCCGCAACAAGTGTTGGAGCTATAATATCTAAGGCAGATCAAGAAAAAGAACGGGCCTTGTATGATTATGGCATTAATCTTGGTATTGCATTTCAGATTATGGACGATATTTTGGACTATTCTTCCTCTTCTAATGTTTTTGGAAAAGAAATAGGAAATGATTTTTTTGAAGGCAAGGTTACTTTGCCAATAATTATTACTTATAAAAGAGCGAATAATTCAGAAAAACAAAAGATAAAAGAAATATTTAGTCAAAACCTCATGAGTGACGCAAAAGATCAAGATCTTTTGCAGGAAATAATATTCTTGATACGTAAATATGATGCTTTAAATATTGCAAAATCCAAAGCTTTATCATATCACCAAAAAGCATTAGATGATCTTGGTATTTTTCCCGATTCTGAAGCAAAAGAAATGTTAATTTCATTGCTTGATTATGCCATTGGTCGCAAGAAATAATGATTAGCAGAATAATCCTTGATAATTTTCGTAATTACAATAGTAAAGAATTCAAATTTAGTCCAGACATTAATGTTATTTATGGAAATAATGGCGTTGGTAAGACTAATATTTTAGAGGCAATTAGCCTATTTAGAAAGGGCAGAGGGCTAAGATCTTGTGATTTAGATAGTATGGTTAATAATTCTGCTCTTAATGCTCAATTCACCATATATAGCGAATTAGACAATCATAGTGAAATCTCAAATTGTGCTACATCTTTTAACAAGATAGAAAATAAAAGAATTTTTCAAATTAACAACAATAAATCAGGTCCCATTAGGAATTTTCCTGCTATTATCTGGCTTACTCCTAAGATGGACAGCATATTTAATGATTCAAAATCTATTCGTCGTAAATTTCTTGATAAAATAGTGGCAGATATAGACCCTAATCATTTATCTAGAATTAATAATTATGAGAAATATCTGCGCCAAAGAATGGTTTTATTGATAGAAGGTGGCGATAGGAAATGGCTTGATATCATAGAAAGACAAATAGCAGAACTGGGTGTTGCTATCGCTATTGCCAGAAATGATACAATAGAGCATTTAAACAAGGCGATATTACAAATTAACTCAAATTTTATTAAGACAGAAATTAAGGCAATTGGACAAATTGAGGAATGTGCTTATTCTAAAACCTCAATAGAGCTCGAAGAGTTATTTTTATCAAATCTTAGAAACGGCAGAAGCCTTGACTCTCAGGCAAAAAGAAGTTTATTTGGAGTTCATAGAAGTGATTTTACAGCTAATTTGCTTGAAAAAGATAATTTATTGGCAAATTTATGCTCAACTGGTGAACAGAAATCAATTTTAATTTCTATCACAATAGCTAGGGTCAGAATAAATAGTTTTTTTGGATTCTCTAAGGCGATATTACTTTTAGATGAGATAGTTTCTCATTTAGATGAAAAAAATAAAACAGAATTATTAAAAGAATTAGAAAATCTTGAGGTTCAAAGTTTCTTAACTGGTACAAATAGTCAAATATTCTCATATTTAGACAATATATTGCATAAAAATGTTAAACTATTGCAGATCATAAATTAATTCTTTGACAATTAGTTATTATAGGCTACAATGCTATATAACTAAAGTCTGAAGTAGTAATACCAATTCCCATCTTTAAAATGGGATTTGGTATAATATTTATTTTATAATAACTATTTATCTAATCTTTCTTTAGGGTTTTTTGTTTAATTTTATTATTTATAATAATATTAAATGTATTTTTAAGAAGCTCCTATTTAGGGCTTTTATTTATTTTATTTTATTTTACTTATGCAAACAGGAGTAGTTAAATGGTTCAACGTAACCAAGGGCTATGGTTTTATTACACCAGACGCTGGCGATAATCGCGATATATTTATTCACATTTCAACTGTAGAAAGTTGTGGTCTTGGCGCTTTAGATGAAGGTCAGAAAGTTGAGTATGAAACAGGTGACAATAGAGGCAAAATAGCCGTTACCAATGTAAAAATAGCTGGATAATTTTATTATTTTCTTGCTTGCAAGGAGGTAAAAATTATTTAGTCTCGATTTAAAGCAATTGTTCTATCTTTTTAATTATTAATTTAGGGCAATTCTTTAAATATTTCTTTAAAATCCACTTAAATCAAACTCTATCTTTATAAAATAATTCTAAAATGAATAAAATTAGTTTTATTAAAATGAGTGGAGCCGGTAATGATTTTATCATTATCGATGCCAGAAAAAATAATTATAACCCAGAAGCTGCAGAAATAGCAAAACTTTCTTATAGAAGAAATATTGGCTGCGATCAATTTATTATCCTAAGAAATTCACAGGAAGCAACTATATTTATGGATATCTATAATGCTGATGGCAGTTCTTCACCTGCTTGCGGCAATGCTACGCGCTGCGTTGCCTATTTAATGATGCAAGAACTTAATGTTGATGAGGTACAAGTTCAAACACAAAGCCAAATACTTCCTTGTAAAAGAGAAAAAGATGCTATTTTGGTTAACATGGGTAAACCAAAATTCTTACCTAAAGAAATACCACTGTCAAAAGAGTTGAACAGCAATATAGTTAATATCGATAATTTTGAATTTTACGGAGTTAATATGGGAAATCCTCATATTGTTACATTCTTGGATCAAAATTTAAGTGATGAAGATTTCTTTAAATTTGGCCCTAAATTAGAAAATCATCCTTATTTTCCCTTAAAAACTAATATTGAATTTGTAAATAAAGCCGCAGATAATCATTTCAAGGTTAGAGTTTGGGAAAGAGGTGTTGGTGAAACTTTGTCTTGTGGTAGTGGGGCTTGTGCTGTTGGCGCTGCTGCTTTTCAAAATAATTTAGCTGATGGTGAGGTTAAAATTAGCTTTAAAGGAGGTGATATTTTTATTAATTTAAATAAAGATGATGAAATTATTATGAAAGGAGGTGTGACAAAGCTTTTTTATGGCATGATTCCTGTTGAAGATTAAAAAATTATTATGTTAAGAGCTATTATATTAGGACCTATATTTAATTCAAAAATAGGATTTTATCTTATTTATATTTTTTATTTATGGAGTCTAATATTATTTTTAAGTATAAATACAGCTTTCTCGCAAAGTAATGATATTAAGCATCAATCCCTTTCATTAAATCAAGAAAAAAGAGCTCACAATCTATTTTTACAAGTAAAATGCTTAATTTGCGAGGGTCAAGTTATTGAAAGTTCAGATACGCGAATCGCTATTGAGCTGCGCAAGTTAATTAAAGCAAAAATCTATCAAGGCAATAGTGATGATGAAATCAAAGATTATTTAGTGCAAAATTATGGCGCTGATATATTGACTTCACCACCAATTAATAGCCAAACAATATTTTTGTGGCTTTTGCCTTTGATATTTTTATCTATTGGGATTTTATTGATTGTAAATAGAGTAACTAAAAGAGGAAGTTAATTAAAAAACTAAGCAGCCTCTTTCTTTCTGCTTTTTATTTTTAATGCTTCAAACTGCCCTTTTTTGATAAGGGATTTCTTGATTTTATTTCTGAATTTCTTAGCGCTATCAGTAAGTTTGTTAAAACGGTAATTAATTAGAAAATTATCAATATTGCCGTATTTATTAACAGTTCTAAGGGTGCAGGCGGCAATTTTAAGATTTAATTTAACGCCCAAAGCTTCACTGTGAAATGATAATTTGTTTAAGTTAGGCAAGAATCTTCTTCTAGTTTTTCTTTTAGAATGAGACACGTTATTACCGCTCATTGGAGAAATATTTAGTAAATCACATTTTTTGGACATCTTTTTATGAAAAAATATTAAAATTTAGTATAGTTAGGTCACGATATAATACAATTACCTATTTATTTTGCAAGTATTTTTTTAATCTTTATTGACTAAAGACTAATAATATGCTACAATAGTTAAGAGTTATTTATTAATTAATTTAATTATATTTATTTATGAGAGATGATGAACATGACATTGTTGTAAGTCTTGATGATGAAGATTATATAGATAACTTTGATTATAATAATCTTGAAAATGAGCCGGACATTATTATGGATGATGAGGATTCAATGGTTGATAATAACAACCTCGAAGAAGATCGTCTTTTTAACGGCGATCATGAAGCTGTATTTCCAAATCTTCTAGAAAAATTAGATAAAAAGAATGAAGTGGCATCAACTTTTATTGCTGGTGTTAAAGTTTCAGGTCGTGGATTATCTCAGAGAATTAACGATACTAGGCTTCAGGTGGCTGTTATTTATCAAAACGATGACTTGTTGGTTAATGAAAAAACAGCGCTAATGCTAGAGGCTGTCAAAGAAAATCATCCAGATATAACTCTTCCAGAATTTAGTGAAGAATTTAATAAGTTTTTAGCTCAATATAGTAAAACAAAAAAAGGGCAGAATAATGAAGAAATTAAGGAACACTCAGCAACAAAAATTCAGGCAGTTGCTAGGGGGCGTGCAACAAGAAATAAGATAATAGCAGTAGAAGAGATATTATCAGCCTTATTCAATTCAGATCCTATAAATTATGGTAAGATAGAAAAGTTTGTAAAAAAAGATGGATCCAATGATCAGTTAGATTTTTTAAAAGAATCGCTTCAGCTACAAAATGGCATAGTGGAAGGTATCATATCTTCAGATGAAATTTATCCCAATATATTAAAAATCTATTCTAGATTTATCTCTGAACACGCTCCTATGCAAAATAATTTTTGGGGTCCTAGATTGGATGAATTTGAGAAGAAAGTTTTAAAGGGCGATGTTACTACAGGGGATTTAAATGAGATGGTAGATTATGTTGCTAAAGCAATGTTGCCGGAGGTGATAAAGCGCTTTAAGGAGGGGGAAGGGAATGAGGAAGAAACAAATATTAAGAAATTTCAAGACACACTAGATGATCTAGTCAAACAGCAAGATGAAGTGCTTGGCACTGAAGAGAAAATTGGAGATCCTCGTATTAATTTGATCAAAAAACATTCAAGCAACAGTGAGCTAGGTAATAAGAAAACGGTAAAATTAGAGTCTTTATTGATGGTACAATCTATGTATAATAAAGCTAAAGAAGAACAAGATGCCGTAATAAATGCTGCAAATGAGAAGATAGAAGCCTTACCAAAACCAAAGAAGGGATTTTTTGAATCTAAGAAGGTATATCAAAAACGTTTAGAAACACATGTTAAAAATAATAAAGAGTTAGCAATAAATAACAAGTTAGTAATAACCGCCAATAGTCTCAAAAGAAATGCAGAAGAGCAGTTGTTAATAGTAGATGAATCAATAAAAGATCTAAGGCGTGAGATAGAATTAACAAAAGAAGAGGTAATAAAAGCTAACTTTAGCAAGGTTGTAGAAAAAATAGCTGGTAAAAATAATGAAACTGTTAATGAGAAAGCAGAAAAAGCAGCAGCAGAAAAAGCAGCAGCAGAAAAAGCAGCAGCAGAAAAAGCAGCAGCGACAACAAGAGTTAAAGAAGCGGCAATGAAAGCAAGAAATAACCTTCTTAATGATACAGAAAATCCAATTAAAGAAAGAGGAGAAAATATAGTCTTTGAAGCAGGAAGAGAAAATTCAAAGAAAATAGCTAAAGAGGCAGTAGAGAGCATTTATGAGTCGGTTGAGGAATCGCAAGGGGAAAAAAAAGTAAGAGAGGAATATATTAAATCTAACCAAAAAATAATAAATAGATCCACAATGGAATTGATGAAATCAGAATCGTTTGGCAATCCTGATCTTAACAAGAAAATTGTTAGCGGTAATATTGACTTGGTTGCACGTGCAAGGTATGAAGGTAGAGACAACTCTATAAAGAAGGATATCTTTCGCGCAGATCGTTATAATTTATCAATAGGTGATAAGCTAGTTTTTAAAAGAGAGAATCTTAAAAAAGATAACGCAAGCCAAGAGCAATGTTTTCAGAAATTTAAAAAGACACTCAAAGAAAGTAGGGTTAGCGCTAAGGTTATGAATGTAATAATGAATGTTGGTATGCAGGGTGGCATTCCATATTTAGATGGTATTCTTGCTAATGTATCTAGTAGCATGTTTCAAGGGGATCCTATAGAAACTGTTAATGCTAGCAAGGGTGCTAAATTTGATATAAAGATTAAAAAAGGTAAACTTATTATTGATTATACTTCCTTTGTAGTTGGCCTTGATGGCGTAGGTAGACCCAGGCCAGATTTACTAAAAGTTACCAAAGTTACCTCTGCGTCTTTTAGTATTTCAGATATTGATCGCGGTATAATTAATGCAGAAGTTTTAACCCGAATAGATGATATAAAATGTTCTTATCAATACCTAGATATAGCCAAAGATCTGGCTAGCAGTTTTTCCAGTAATGATCGTACTAAGGAATTAATAAAGATAGCAGAGAAAGAAGCAGATATAGTAAAGGATAAAGAAGATCTGGCAAAAGAAGAGGTGGCAACAAAAAAATTAAAAGACAGTCTTTCTAGAAATATAGCAGCGGAAAGAGATATGATAAATATTTCAAATATTGAGGATCTTTTGCGAGGTAGAGATAATATTGCGGTAACAAAAATAGATATAACAAAAAAAAATAAAGAGCTTAAATCTCTACAAGATAATCTAGAAGAATTACAGGGTAAAGACAAGAAGAGAAATTTTATCACAAAATTATTTTCTCCTACTCCAGGGTTAAAAGATGCCAAGAAAGAATTAAAAAATATAAATAAAGAATTAGAGAATCTTAATCAAGACTTAGAAAATTTTACAAAAAAACAAAATAATTTCAAATCAAAATTACCAGCAGAGATTCAAGATTTGATTAATAAATCACACCCAATATTAAGTACTGAAGTTGTTTTGAATGTTTTTAAAGAACAAGAAGTAAGGCACGAAGATTTAGCCAAGGAAGCATCTTTAGTAGTAGGAAAATTTGGCAAGGAAATTACTAAAGAGATAATAAAAGGATTGGTAAACAAACAATATAAATTGTCAGATCTGGAAAAAGGTTATGCAAAAAAAGATCGAGATATTTTTCAAAAGTTGGCGTTAGAAATTTCAAAAGATTCTAATAATTTATCAGATCTTGATAATATATTGGAAAATGCTTATTCAAAAGCAGTAGAAGTAGAAAAAGTAAAAAGAACAGAAGTGGCAGCAAAAAAACAAGAAGATATAATAAAACCAACAAATTCCACCGAAAATAAAGAAAAAATTGAAAAAGCACAAAATGATAGTGGACTTACGGTGGAAGAATATCTTAAGAAAGCAATAGAGTTAAGGGGCTTTATCGCACAGGAGGCAGAAATGGATAATCTTGATACAACATTTTCGGATAGAAAATATAATTTACGAAAAGAATTAGGTATTTTGAAAGTTGAAAAAAATAATGACTTAGATAAGGAAGTTCTAAAAGAAAAAAATAGGGATTTACAAAATTTATTAGAAAAATCACCTATTTCAGAATTTGAACAGTTATTCCAAGGTCTGATAAAAGAAAGGAAAGAAGAAAAATTTAATACATTATTTAAAGATATTGTACCGGAAAAGTCAATTGATAGAAGCTCAGAACTCAATAATTTCAAAGAAAGATCTGCCAATAAAACACTAAACGAGATTGAAGAAGGATTATTTGGTGAAGAATCTAGTAATTTTAGTGTAGAGCAAGAGATAGAAAGGAAAAGGAGTAAGCAAAAAGCAGAAGAAAGGGCAGTAGAAGCAAAGGCGGTAGAAGAAGCAAAGGCGGTAGAAGAAGCAAAAGCAGTAGAAGAAGCAAGGGCAGTAAAAGAAACAGCAAGAAAAGAAAAAATAACTCATATAGCTTCTACTGTTGCCAGTGATAATGAGCTTCATAAAAATATTAATAAATTTAGAGAGGCAGAAAAGTTAATTCAAAATTCTGCTAGCGAAAAGAATTTAGAGGCGAAAGCCATAAAATTATTTGAAAATTCTGGGTATGGTGCAATTAAAGAAACAAAATCTCCAGAAAGAGATTTACAAGGTTTTCGTAATCATTTATTAGGAGGAGTATTAAAAAAATTAAATTTAACTGAAGAAGATTTTAAAGATCTGATTCTAACGGGAGGATCTGATATAGCTATAAGTCAAGCCATAAATCAAGCTGCAGCAAAGCAATCATTGAGTTCTGAAAAGGATGCATCAGAACAAAAAGAAAAAGATCCATTGGTTGCTCAAATATTACCCTTATTAAGATATTATGGTTCAGCAAAGCAAATATTGAACTTTATAGCAGGAGGTGAATTATCTAATGTCGACGAAAAAGTCAGTAAAGAAGTAAATCAGCTTAAGGAAGTGTATAAAAATAATCCTGCAAAGTTTATCAATGCAATAGAAAATGCTAAAACCGTATTTAAAGAAGAAGAGAAGCTTAAACAAGATATATCATCTTTCGGTTTGAAAATTCAAAAAACATTCAAAGATCCAGATCTTCTTACAACTAAAAAAGCAGAGGCTATAGCGGAAATGAATAATTTAAAGCAGTTGGTGGCAAAAACTACAAATTTTGAAACGGATCATGATCGTCAAAATTTAACAATTAAAAATGTAAATGTTCAAGATCTTAATTATGAAGATCTTAGTGAAGCACAAAAAAATGCCATAAGAGGAATAGTTCCTCAGCAAGGTTCTTTGGGTCAGGTTAAAGGTGTGCCAGTTTCTTTTGCTCAGGAATATGAAGATGGTACCATTCTTCATCAAAAAGATACTGCCATGGCAATTACTATTAATACAGATGGTAGTATGAATATAGCTCAGTCAACTTCGTTTGAATTAAGAGGAGTTGATTCAGAAGGTGCGCCCATAAAAAAAGTACTTTCATTTAAACAGCCAGCCAGCCAAACATTAGATAAAGATGGAAATATCGTGGATTTTTCAGTAGCCAGGGAAGAATATAATATTTCTCCTGACGCAGAATTTGACAAATTAAATAAGTTTCTTCAAAAATTAGATCCAGTATATGCTCAGCAATTACAAAAAAAGCAAGATATGGCAGAAATGACTTTAGAGGCATTAAATAATTTAATTGGCTCATCTTCTGAAGTAACTGCAGGCTCTGCATTAGAAACTGCTAAACAAGAAGCTAATAGACAGAAATTAAGAAAAGAGTTTAGTGATAACGACATGAGATCTGAAGAGATATTTGGTATTCAAATAAATATGCAAAACGCACTAGATAACGGAGAATCTTTAGTTGAATTAAATAAAGAATTAAATAAAGAATTAAACAAATTGGCAATTACAGGCGATATCTTCAACGACAAAAGGTTTTTAGATCAAATTAATGATCAAATTGCCATAATAGCACCAATTAAATCACAACTTAAAGAAGTAGAAGAAAAACGTAGGAAAAGGGAGGAAGGGCTAATAGAAGTTTCTCTTGATGATGATGTTCAAATTGATCAAGATCAGATTATATCAAATTCAAAAGAAAGGGATATGGATGTTGATTTTGATGATTTAATTGCACCTGTTAGCGAACAAGTTCAAGAAGCAGAAGAAGATCCAAGACAAAACCTAGAGGTAATAAATAAAATAAGTCAATCACATCCTGAGGTAATGACCTCAGAATTACACAATATTCAAGTTCAGATGAATAACTTAGAAGATGATCAGTCTTTAGTTAATAAGAATGAAGAATTGGTAGAACTTGCAGGCGAGGTTGTTGTAGGTGTTGAAGATGGTCGCAAAACTCTTGCTGATAAAATCAAGGAAGAGAAATCTGAAAAGTCTTGGGTAGATGAGATTATGAAGCAACGAAATAATAGCATAGAAGAAGTAGGCAGGCAATAATTAATACTAAACCCCATCTTTAAATGACGGATATGTAACAAGTTTATCTTCTTCATATTTTTTGCTAAAAATCTACAAAAAGCCTCGTTAAAATATGAACATATTACGACTCATTTTTTATAATTTTTATCTAAAAAATATTTTGTTATATCATTCATTAAAGGTGGGAATTGGTATTATACCAATTATCAAATTAAACTATACATTTATACTTTATCTTTTTAACCATAAATCATTACAAAAATCTTACCGTATATCCTGATACGCTAGCGATTTTTGCAATGATTTCTGATTAAAA
>CAJQHT010000058.1 GCA_905478245.1 uncultured Rickettsiales bacterium
GGAGACGAATTAATAAAAATGCTTAAATTATCAACAAAAATTAACAATCATCCATGCGCTATTAGATTCCCAAAAGGAGAATCAAATATTGAGGAAATAAAAAATACCGATAAAATAGAAAATATTGAAATAGGAAAAGGCAGAATAGTTAAGAATGGGTAAGATATTGCCATATTATCATATGGCACAATGCTTCAAAATGTGTTACAGGCAGATAAAATTTTACAAGAAGAATATAATATTAATATAACAATAATTGATGCTAGATTTTGCAAACCTATTGATAAAGAATTAATTCAGAATATTATTCAAAGTCATGCAGCATTAATCACCCTAGAAGAAGGAGTAATAGGAGGTTTTGGTGCGATAGTAAATGACTTCCTAATAAAGGAGGATTTAATAGGGCAAGTAAAAATTAAAAATCTATTTATGTCAGATGAATTCATCGAACATAATAATATAGATAATATGCATAATGAATCAGGCATAGGGGTAAAAAATATTATAGCAGAAGCTATAAATTTACACAACAAATCTTATGCCAAAGAATGATATGGCTAAATATTTTTTTAGAAAAAAATTATAAACAAAAAAGCTATAATGTAATCATATCTCGTGAGGCTTTTTATAATTTTAATCAACTTTAAAAATAGAAAATAGCATAATATAGCTTAAAGATTAATTTTGGTATTACGAAAAAACAAACAAATCTAAAATCCTAAAAATCCTAGTAAACCACCCTTCTTAGTTACTTTCTTATTTTTACTTACAGCTTTATATTTATTATAATTCTTATTTCTAGATCTGTTATTATTATTCCTGGAAGGCTTAAAATCTTTTCTATTACGGTTATCTCTAGAATTAACATCATCAGGCACATCTCCAGAAACTTCATCCTCCTCAGCCAAATCCCTTTGAATTCCTAACTGATTTACCTTTCCTGTTTCGATTTTCATATCAAAATTCTTCTTTTCTTCCAAAGAGAGAGATTTTCTTTTCTTGAGCAAGAATCCATTGAGACCAACATCGTCACTATAGTTAAGTAAAATATGGATATTATTACCCTTCTCCGTAACTTCAATTTCTTTTCTTTTGTAATTAAGCATGTAGGTTACCACTTCCCCAGATGTAGAAACATGAACAACGCCAACATTTTTTTCAACACAAGCATGTCTTATGGCTCTTAAAATACTTACAGCAACTATTTCAACAGACCTAACATAACCAGTTCCCACGCAATGCTGACAAGGATCTGTAATTGTTTCAAAAAAACTAGAACCCAATCTCTGGCGAGACATTTCCATTAAACCAAAACTACTTATCTTGCCCATTTGAATTCTAGCCTTATCGTTCACCAATGAATCCCTTAGAGCCCTTTCTATCATTCTACGATTTTTCTGATCATACATATCAATAAAATCAATAACCACCAAGCCAGCAAGATCTCGGAGTCTTAGCTGTCTAGCAACCTCGGTTGCAGCTTCTAAATTGGTACTATATGCAGTTTTTTCAACATCTTTCTCGTTGGTAGATTTGCCAGAATTAACATCAATTGCGACCAAAGCCTCAGTATGATCAATAACAATGGAGCCACCAGATTTAAGAGGAACTTCTTTTTCGTAAAGACTTGAAATTTGCTGCTCAACTTTATATTTATTAAAAACCGGAATTCTGCCTTCATAAAGATGTACATTATCAGACAATTGAACTGTGATAAGTTTTATTAAATTCTTAACAGAATTATATGCTTCTCTGCCCTCAATAATAATTTCCTTTACCGAATCATCATAGACATCTCTAACACATTTCTTAATAACATCGTCTTCAGCATGAATAAAGGTAGGAGCGCTAGATTCTAGCGTCATTTGCCTAATACTATTCCATAGTTTAACCAAATAATCATAATCCCTTTTTAACTCTTCTGGCTTCTTGCCGACGCCAGCAGTTCTAATTATAACAGATTTATCAACCGGTATATCAAGATCATCTAATATTGAACGCAATATTTTTCTGTCACGCATATTATCAACCTTTTTCGAAACTCCACCTTTATTTGGAGTATTTGCCATTAAAACACAATATTTTCCAGCAATTGAGATATAGGTAGTCATTGAAGCACCCTTATTACCTCTTTCCTCCTTTAAAACCTGAACTAAAATAATCTGACCAGGCTTAATTACATCTTGTATGTTATATTTTTTATGAATATTATTAATATTTTTTAAATGAGATTCAGTTTCATCTTCAACGGAATATGATTTAGATTTAATGGTGGAATTGGCATCGCTTTCAAAATCATTTTCAGTATTTTTACTTTCAACAATATCTTGCTCAACATTAGTTGTTGAAGTAGATTCTTTTAATTTATCCTTTTCAGCTTGAGGTAATTGATAATAGTCAGGATGTATATCGGAAAAAGGCAAAAAACCATGACGATCAGAACCGTAATCAATAAATGCGGATTGTAAAGAAGGTTCGACTCTTGTAACTTTAGCTAAATAAATATTACCCTTAATTCTTTTAACGGCTAAAGCGTCACGATCAAAATCTTGCAACCTGCCATTTTCTAATACAGCAACACGAGTTTCTTCTTTGTGAGCTGCATCAATAATAATAGTTTTTTTTATCATAATTTGTTCTTAATTTATAAATTAAAGGTTTCTTAAGATGCTAAACCAAACTAAACTAAACTAAATTAAATTATGTTAGGATTTATTCTTAAAAGAACCTTAAACAGCAAGAACAATTAATTATTTCAATATATTAAATAGGTTTTTAGTATTTATAATGTAAATAAATTTTATCAACATGATTTTTTAAAAAATTATTTATTAAATTTTATATTTTTAAACTAATTGTTCTAATTTTAACTAGATTTCATCTCTTGTAAATGCCAAATCTAAAGGCATAATAATAACCAAACTTCACATCAGATCCATCCATAAAATATTCTTAATATAATATCATTTATTCATAATAATTTTATTATATTCTTAATATAAAAGCAAGATATAAATCAAAAAATATTGACATTACTTTTTTGTATGATACATAATATTTTTTTAAATTATTAAAAATAATAAATATTATATCATAAAACTATGTCCAGATCAGATTCAAAGCAAGTATCATCAAAAAAAATAAGTCTAAAAAAAATTCTATCTCAACAAAAAACAAAACAAAATGAAGTAATTCAAGGGCAAATTGAACTAAGGAGAGGACAGAAAAATTATGATGCTATTTTTGAATATGAGTTCTTGGGAGCTCTTCAAAAAGCTAGAGGCACTTCTGGCCAACAAGCCCTAAAAACAGAAGACACAAAACAAGAAGGACAGAAAGATAAATTAATATTTAATGCAAAATTTGAATGTTATTTATCATCTGATTCAGAAACTTTAAAAGTTAGGGCAAAATTACTATCACAAATATTAGAAAGCGAATATCTTACACAAGATAAAATTGCCATAATAATGCGCCAATCAAAAGAAAACTTACCTTTTATAATAGAACAGCTAGAGGCGGATCGTAAAATCATAGTACTATCTAAAATACATAAATTTTCTCAAGATCCAAATTGGTTAAAAAAATATGAATTAATGGATTTTCAGTTTAAAATATTTAGCAATGAAACAAGCATTTATAGTTTTATAAAAGATAAAAAGGTTATTATTGAAGAAAATCAAGCAAAAATTGAAGAGAATAAAAAAGGGTTAAATTCTGATATTGAAGAGTTGCAAGCATTACAAGGTAGCATAAATGAAATGACAATACAGAATAATATAAAGATTTTTCTATCTCTTTGTGACACGGTACTATCAGGAAATATTGAAGAAGATCAAAAAACCAAATTACAATCAATTACTAGTAAGAAGTTATTTTTAAATCAAAACAAAGAAAGTAAAAGCGTCTTCAGTAAACTTTTCTCTAAAAAACATTCACAAAAAGTCACTAATCAACCAACTGAATTAGTAAATAAAATAGCTGATAAAATTCAAAATATTATAGAATCAGACAAATTAATAAAAACTTTAAAGAGTGCTATAGCAATAAAACAAGAGCAAAACCTATATTTAGAAACGATGACAGAAGAGCAAATTCAAAGTATCACCGATTTAACTGCACGAATAGAAACTATGCGAGAGAAAAATATTGTGCTTGCGAAGCAAGATTTATTAAATAAAATTTATTCAACACACAATCCAGAAGAAAAAAAATCAAGAGAAGATGAAAATCAGCAAGAAATAGTAGGTTTATTAAAATTCATAATAAGTAATAGTGAAAAAAGCGATCAACAATCTGAGGAGTTAGCATCTTACTTACAAAAAATATTAAGTTTACCATATTTAAACAATATAGAAATATTAAATTTACTAATAAGTAACATAGGTAAAATTCCAGAGAGTTATTTTGCAGTAAAAAATAAAAGAGATAAAGTTGAAGATGAAAACATT
>CAJQHT010000059.1 GCA_905478245.1 uncultured Rickettsiales bacterium
ACTATACATTTAGGCAAAATATTTTTAATCAGAAATCATTGCAAAAATCGCTAGCGTATCAGGATATACGGTAAGATTTTTGTAATGATTTATGGTTAAAAAGATAAAGTATAAATGTATAGTTTAATTTGATAATTGGTATAATACCACTTTAAAAAATCATAATTACCGAAACATTTCTACCGCAATCTTCTTTATTTTCATGAAAAGCCCTTCTATAGCTAAAAAAATCATCCTTATTGCTATAGGTGTTTATTTCTTTATCTTTTATATTTCTGATTCCATTATTATTTAATTTGGAAATACAAAATTTAGGTAAATTAAACAGGTATTTCTCCTCACCTGATCCTTCTTTTTTGGATTTTAGAAAAAATTGTTTATTTGCCTGATCTTTTTGAATAAAATTTAAGAAAAAATCTCCTGAAACCTCATAGGATTCTTGTCTAATTGCAGGTCCTATTATCGCTTTTATATTATTTATACCAGATCCTAAATTTTGCATTTCTGCTATAGTATTTTCTATAATTTGAGAAAAAGCACCCCTCCAGCCAGCATGACAAATAGCCACCACTTTACTAACCTCGTCAAAGAGTAAAATTGGCACGCAATCAGCGGTAACAATACAAATTGGCAAGTTCTTAACATTGGTTACAATAGCGTCAGACTTAACCAAGGGGCTAATTGAATAATCCTTCTTAACGGAGCTAATAGTTAAAACTTTATCACTATGTATCTGATTGAGAAAGACCGGATTATATTTAAAATTAAATCCTAGATTTTTGATTTCCTGATGAAGCTGCTCTTTTTGCTCTAAATTTCTGTCGATAATTAAATCTTTACCAAAAAAATGATATAGCATATAAAATAATTCCTATTTCTTAACTAAAAATTTAAAAACATCTTCTAGATCGGCTTGTCTGGTTAAAATATCAGCGATTTCTATATTTTCTTTTTGTAAAATAGCTAAAATATCAGAAACATTTGTTGTTTTTGATTTATAATTAATAATTAAATTATTTTTACCTTCTATTTTTGCATCAAGATTTTCTTTTATTAGCTTAGGCAAAGAATTAATTTGATTTTTAGCCACGATACATAGCTGTTTACTATCTAAAGTCTTCATAATATCTTGTTTTTTACCGTCAAATACCACCTCTCCTTCATTAATTATAGCAATATCATCACATAATTCTTCTGCTTCTTCCAAATAGTGGGTTGTGAGTAATATTGTGGTTTTACTTTCCTTGTTTAATTTCTTAACATAATCCCATAATTGCGTTCTTAACTCCACATCCACACCCGCTGTTGGCTCGTCTAATATTAAAAGTTTTGGACTATGAGCCAAAGCTTTAGCAACCAAAAGTCTTCTTTTCATTCCTCCTGATAGACTTCTTGGTTGAGTTTTCATTTGGTCTTTTAGACCTAAAGCTTCAATGATTTCGATTGTTCTTCTATTTTTTTTTCTGATGCCAAAATATCCAGCATATATTTCTAAGGCTTCAAAAACATTAAAAAATGGATCAATTATCAACTCCTGAGGAACCACCCCTATATTAAATTTTGCTTTTTTTAGATCTGTTTCTATATCATAACCGCAAACCTTTACGGATCCTGCACTTTTATTTACCAGGCCAGCAATTATATTAATAATGGTTGATTTTCCGGCGCCATTGGGACCTAAAAGACCAAAGAATGATCCTTTTCTTATTTTAAGATTGATGGATTTTAAAGCCTCTTTGCTTTTTGAGCCCTTGCCTTGATAGGTTTTTTGTAAATTTTCAATTTCAAGGGCAAAATCAGACATTTTGATTAAGATATTATTTTTTTATCTTTTAATAGTTGCTCTAATTCGCCGCTTTCTTGCATTTCTTTAATAATGTCACAACCACCCACAAATTCTTTTTTAATATAAAGCTGTGGTATAGTTGGCCAGTCACTAAAGTCTTTTATTCCTTGTCTAATGTTCATATCTTGCAAAACATCAATATCAGCAAACTGAACCCCTAAATTGCTTAAAATATGAGAAGTCATAGCAGAAAAACCACATTGTGGAAAATCCTTACTACCCTTCATAAACAAAACAACATCATTATTATCTATTAATTCTTGAATTTGATTAAAAACTTCACTCATTTTTATATTTATTTAAATTATTAAGATGTTTCACGTGAAACATTTTGCTATATTGAGTGTTTCACGTGAAACAATCAGATAAGAACCAAAAAAAACCTAAGGGGCAGATGTTTTTAACTGCATTGCATGTAAAGTGCTGCCCAAAAGACCAGAAAGAGCTTTATTTACCATTTTATGCTGCTCTATTCTGGTTTTCTTAGAAAAAGATTTATCAATTATGGTAACACTATAATGATCATCATCTCCTGCTAAATCAATTATTTCAATTTTAGCCTCCGGAAATGATTTTTTTATTAATGAATTTAGATCTGTTTGTGTTATCGGCATAAATTAATTCTTTTTATTTTTCCTTAGATTTTTTGGACTTTTTACTTTTATCGTCTTTTTTATTGTGGCAATGATATTTTTTGGTTTTTTTATCAGTGTGACAACCATCTTTATTTAAACCGCCTTTACTAGCAAAAGCAGATTGAGAAAATAAAGCAAGAGATATAATTAATAATAGTTTTTTCATAATTTTTAAATATTTTTGTGGTTAAAAAAATAATACTAAATCCTACCTTTAAAATAAATAAGAAACAAATAATATAAATTTATTTTTTGTTGCACTATTTACTAAAGCTAAGATTCAGTTTTAATATATATTTAAAATATCAATTATCAAGCTTTTTTGGGCTTAGCCTTATAAAAATTGGTTTTGGCTCTTTTATTTCAGACCCATCAGCTAGATTTTTACCAACATCTTGAAAAGACCTGTTATTTTGATCGACATTTAATAAATCTAAAATTTTATTAGCACTTTTTGGTATAAAAGCCAAAAGAATAATAGCTGTTATTCTAACTATCTGCACAGAAACATATAAAACATTGTTCATTTGCTCTATTTTTCCTTCTTTTTTTAGAGTCCATGGCGCTTTTTTATGCATATATTCATTAGCTAAAGATGATAAATTAATCATGTCTGATAATATCTTATCAATATCACAATTATTTAAATCTTTAGATAGGTTTTTAGTGGTGTTTTCTGCTGTTTTTAACAAATCCTTAGCGTCTTGATCTAGTAAGTTTTCATTATAAGATAATTTTGCATTATTATTTTTAAAAACCATACTTAATGTTCTTTGACAAAGATTACCAATATTATTTGCCAGCTCTGAATTAACACGATTTATAAAATTATCTCGACCATAATTTCCGTCATTACCAAAAGAAACCTCCTTTGTAAGAAAATATCTAAAATAATCAATAGCTAAATCTTCGTCAATATCAAAAGACTTAAGCCATTCTATTTCTTTTATTGGGTCAATTACATTTCCAATTGATTTTGATATTTTTTGTCCCTCATTTGTCCACCAGCCATGAGCAAATATTTTACTTGGCAAAATATCAGAAATATCTGTAATTTTAATATTCTCCAATTGTTTTTTATTAAACTTACTAGCTATCAAAAATGCCGGCCAATAAACACAGTGAAAACGCAATATGTCTTTACCAACAATGTGAATTTTTGTGGTATTTTTTAATGAATCTTGCCAAAAATTCTGATATTTTTCTCCATTTGGGTAATTTAGAGCTGATAAATAGTTAGTTAAAGCATCCAGCCAAACATACATGACATGTTTTTCATCACCAGGAACCTGTACTCCCCAGTTAAAAGAAGTTCTTGATATTGATAAATCTTTTAAAGCTCCTTTTTTGTAATCCTTACCTCCTTTTACAAAAGAAATAACCTCTTTTTTCTTTGATTTAGGACTAACAAAGCCATCAATTTCATCATATGTTTTTAGTAAAATATCCTGAAAATCACTTAATTTAAAAAAGTAACTCTCTTCTTTATGCCACTCAACCTCTGCTCCTGTTGGGGCTTTGCCGTCAACAAGCTCTTCCTCGCCATAAAAAGCTTCATCCCTAATTGAATACCAGCCCTGATAAATATCTTTATAAATCCAGCCATTTTCTTCTAGTTTTTGCCAAAATATTGCCGCCGTTTCTTTATGTCTATCCTGTGTTGTTCTAATAAAATCGTCATTTGATATATCTAGAAAATCCGCCAATTCTTTAAACTTTAAAGATATCTCATCACAAAATTCTTGTGGTGTTTTTCCTTTATTTAGCGCTGATTTCTCTACCTTTTGACCATGCTCATCTGTTCCTGTTAAAAATATAACATTCTGACCATCAAGCCTCTTTAATCTAGATAAAACGTCAGAAATAACAGAGGTATAAGCATGCCCTATATGTGGAGCATCATTAACATAATATATCGGTGTTGTAATATAGGAATTTGTCATATTAATTAATTGCTTGCAAAAAACAGTATTGGTAAATAGAATTAGCCTTTATAATACCAATTCCCATCTTTAGTGAATAGTTTAAGAAATTATTTAAAACTATAAAAATCTTTAGTTAATTAATCAATATAAATAATGTCACCTTTTATTAAAAAATTAGATACCATCTTAGAAAAACATAAAGAATTAGGGGAAAAATTAATGAAACCTGAAGAATTAGGTGATAAATTTGCCAAAACATCTAAAGAATATTCAGATCTAGAAGAAATAGTTGAAAATATCAATAAATTTAAAGAATCCTCAAAAGAATTATCAGATATAGAAGAAATGCTTGAAGACGAAGAAACAGATAAAGAAATGAAAGATATGTTAAATGAAGAATTTTTAGAATTAAAAAATAATCTGCCAAAAATTGAGAAAAAAATAAAAATATCTTTACTTCCTAAAGATGAAGCTGATGAAAAAAATGCTATTTTAGAAGTAAGAGCTGGCACTGGAGGTGAAGAAGCTGCTCTATTTGCCGCCTCTTTATTTAACATGTATCAAAGATATTCCGATCTTAAAGGTTGGAAATTTGAAATAATATCTTTCTCAAAAACAGGAATTGGTGGTTATAAAGAAGCAACAGCTACAATTTCTGGAAAAAATGTTTTTGCTAAATTAAAATTTGAATCCGGTGTCCATAGAGTACAAAGAGTTCCTGAAACAGAATCTGGGGGAAGGGTTCATACATCCGCTGCCACTGTTGCTGTCTTACCTGAAGCACAAGAAGTTGACATTCAAATAGACGAAAAAGATCTCAGGATAGATATTTTTAGAGCTTCTGGTCCCGGTGGTCAGTCTGTAAACACAACAGATAGTGCTGTTAGAATTGTTCACATCCCAACTGGAATAACAGTTTCTCAACAAGATGAAAAATCACAACATAAAAATAAAGAAAAAGCCATGAGAATATTAAGGTCTAGACTCTATGATGCCAAAAGAGCTGAAATTGACGCAGAAAGATCAGCTGACAGAAAATTACAAGTTGGAAGTGGTGATCGTTCTGAAAGAATTAGAACCTATAACTTTCCTCAAAACAGAGTCTCTGACCACAGAATAAACCTAACTCTTTATAAAATAGATGCCATTATAAATAGTGGTGAATTAGATGAAATAGTTGAAGCCTTAACGGCCGATAATGAAGCAAAAAGACTATCTGGAAGCTAGTAAATAATATAAAAAAGATAGGAATCAGCATAATATCAAAGCCTTTTCTTTAATGAACAAATATATCTAAAAATATAAAGTTAGATTATTTATTATTTTAAATAAAAATCATTAATAAAGGAATCATATTCTTTTTTAAACAACTCGGGAAGTAAGTCTGATATCTTGTCATTTATATGTTCTATTTTTAAAAATTCATTATCGTTAAATTTACTCAAAACATAGTCAGCTGTGTTATATTCTTTATTTTCAGGTCTTCCTATGCCAAGCCTAAGTCTTAAATAGTTTTTTCCAATTGATTTATCTATGTCTTTTAAGCCGTTATGCCCAGCACTTCCTCCGCCTCTCTTAATTTTTATACGACCAAGATCAAGATCAAGATCGTCATGAAATATTATAATGTTTTCTAGGTTTATTTTGTAAAAATTCTTTACTTCCAGAACGGGTAAGCCTGATAAATTCATATATTTTAATGGCTTTAGAATATAGATTTTATTAGAATCAATATCACCAACAAATAATTCGTAATTTAGTTTTTTGGATTTTAAAAGCTGAAAATTATAGTCTTTTACAATTGTGTCCAATAAGAGAAAGCCGAAATTATGCTTTGTTTTTTGATATTTAGAGCCAGGATTACCAAGACCAACCAATAAAAACATAAAATAATATTATCAGTTAAAGAAAAATATAAAACTATTGATTTACAAATGTTTATGCTTCTTTTTTTCCTTCCTCTGTTGCCACTTCAGAGCCTTCAGCTGCATCTGCTGCTGTTGCTGTGCCATCTAGATTGTTATCCTCTTCCTCTTTAGAGCCTCTACCTGTTATACTAGCTATAGTAAAATCTCTGTCTTTAATGGTGAATGAGGTATTTTTAGGTATATCAAGATCACTACTCTTAAGATTGTCACCAACTTTCATTTTACTAACATTAACCTTGATTTCTTCAGGTATCTCGTTAGCAGGGCATAATAGGTCAACTTTTCTTTTAATAATATTTAAAAAACCACCTTTTTTTATTCCTGGAGACTTTTCTTTATTAAAAAACTTAACTCTAACTCTGGCTTTAACTATATCTTCAGCTTTAATAAAAGTAATGTGAGAAGGAATATCTTTTACAGGATCTATGTCTATTTTATTAACTACAACTTCTTGTTTTTTACCTTTTATAATAAGGGTTATTAAGGTTGTAAAAATATTTCCCTTAAAATATTCTTTTTCAAATTCTTTACTAGGAACTGATATTTGTGTATTTACACCTTTATTATAGATTATAGCTGGTATATTGCCAGATTTTCTAATTCTTCTAGACTCACTACTTCCTAGCTTCTCTCTGATATTTGCGTTTAAATCAAGCTTGATAGACATTGTTTTTAATTTTATTTAACTTTTTTTACCTTAGACTTTATACCAATGAATTTTGATATAAGTGACTTGGAAGGATAAATTATTATTATAAAATAAGCAAGAAAAAAATAATTTTTATTAAATATCAATAATTTCTTATCGTTTTTATAATTTCTTCTATGTTTTTTATTGGCGTATTAGGTAAAACGCCATGACCTAAATTAAAAACAAAAGGCCTATCATTAAAATGATCTAAAATATCAATTGTTTCCTTTATAGAACCTTTTAAATCTAAACTTAAAAGGATATTATCAAGATTTCCTTGAATTATTTTATTGTGCTTTTTTTGCAATATATCTCTAGCCCATTTTCTAGAAATATTTTGATCAATTGCTATTGAATCACAATTGATGTTTTTAACAACTTCTTCATACATAGTTCCCGCCCCTCTTGTAAATAATATAATTGGTGTTTCTGGGTATATTTTCTTGATATTATTTATTATTTTTTTATGAGGTTCTATAACCCATTTTTTAAATTCAAACTCTGGAAGTATACCTGACCAAGAATCAAATATTTTAACAACATCAACACCGGATTTAATTTGCTCTATTAAATAAACAGATATTGATTCTACCAATATATCTATTAATTTTTGAAAGAAATCACTGTCTTTTATAGCTATATTCCTAATATCTTCAAATTTTTTCGAAGAACCGCCTTCTATCATGTAAGTTGCAATAGTCCAGGGTGAACCAGAAAATCCTATTAAAGTTTTATCTTTAGTAAGATTGCTTTTTGTTAGTTTAATATTTTCAAAAACAGGCTCTAAGTGTTTTATAATTGAATCTTCTTTTAAATTAATAAGATCTTTTTGCGTTAATGTTTTTGATAATTTAGGGCCGAAATCCTTAATAAATTCTACTTTAACACCAAGAGCATCAGGAATTACTAATATGTCTGAAAATATTATAGCACCATCAAAATCAAATCTTTTTATTGGCTGCAGAGTTATTTCACTAGCTAATTTAGGATTATAACATAGATCTAGGAAATTATTAGCTTTTGATCTTATTTGCCTATATTCAGGGAGGTATCTACCTGCTTGCCTCATAAGCCATATTGGTGGAGTATTAAACTTTTTACCTCTTAATGTTTCTAATAATTTATTCATTTAATTTATTTATAATAATAGTTATAATTAAGTCATTATATTTACTTTATAAAATATATCAACATTTTTATCAACTCTTAATTATATTCAATAATATGTTAATAAATATGTTGATAACTTTTTAAGGAACACTATTTACAATATTTTTTTTAATATTTATTGCGATAAAATATGTTGATAAAATAATTATCAACTAATAATTTTTTACCTTTTATTTTTATTAACATTTGATAAATATGTTGATAAAAACATAAAAGATGTTGATAAATATCTGTATTTTTATATTGTTAATAACTATAGTTTTATTAACAGAGTTATTAACATTTTTATAAATATGTATGGAAGAGAGAATTTTAAATAAAATCAAAAATAATATTGAGGCAGATTTTATAAATATAATTAATGAATCATACTTACATAAAGGTCACAGGGAAGGAGGTGGTAATGACAGTCATTTTAAAATAGAGATAAAATCAAAGAATTTTAATGAAAAGAGCCTTATAGAGTGTCATAAGATAATCAATAATCTTTTAAAAGATGAGTTTGAAAATAACGGTCTTCATGCCTTATCTATAAAAATTATAAGATAAATTTTATTAAAATTTTGTTTTAAAGTAGAATTTGTAGGTGAGGTTCTTATGGTTATTTTAAAACACCATTTTCTTTTTATAAAAAATGGTGTTTTAAATAATTTTTACTAACTAGTTAGTTATTTGTTTTTTATTTTTAACATCTAATATTTCTAGATGTTTGTTTTTACTGTTAGTTTGTTTTTTAGTAATTTTTATTTCAGGAATTTTACTATTTTCAACAATGTCTCTAGTTATAACTACATGCTTTGAATCTTTTGTTGAAGGAATTTCAAACATTGTTTCAAGTAATATTTTTTCAACAATAGCTCTTAAACCTCTGGCTCCAGTTTTTCTAGATATTGCTCTTTTAGCTATTGCTATTAAAGCTTCTTTGTCAAATTCTAACTTAGTATCGTCAATTTCAAATAATTTTTCATATTGTTTTGAGATTGAATTTTTTGGCTCTGTTAGTATTTTTATTAGATCTTCTTGAGTTAATTCATCAAGAGTTGCAATAACAGGTAATCTACCAACTAATTCTGGTATTAAGCCAAATTTAATAATGTCTTCTGGTTCTGTTCCTTGGATTATATTTTCTTTCTCTAAAGATTTACTGCCATCTTTTATTTCAGCACCAAAGCCAATAGCGGAACCTTTTCCCCTGGATGATATTATTTTATCTAATCCTGAAAACGAACCAGCACAGATGAATAGAATATTTTTAGTGTCTATTTGAATATATTCTTGTTGAATATTTCTTTTACCAGGCTGAGGAGGTACAGAAGCAACTGTTCCTTCAATTATTTTTAATAAACCTTGCTGAACACCTTCTCCGGAAATATCTCTACTAGCGGAAGGTGTGGCAGCTTTTTTAGTTATTTTATCAATTTCATCAATATAAACGATGCCTTTTTGAGCTTTTTCAATATCGTAATCTGCAGCTTGAAGTAATCTTGAGATGATATTTTCAACATCATCACCAACATAGCCGGATTCTGTTAAAGAAGTTGCGTCAGCCATTGTAAATGGAACATCTAATATTCTAGCAAGAGTTTGTGCTAATAATGTTTTACCACAGCCAGTTGGTCCAACCATTAATATGTTTGATTTATTTAGCTCGATATCTGAATTGGCGTTTTGAGCCTCATCAATTCTTTTATAATGATTATAAACAGCAACACTAAGAACTTTTTTAGCTAAATCTTGACCGATAACATATTCATTAAGAATTTTTAAGATGTCTTTAGGTGTTGTTTTGGTTCCGTCTTGGTTAAGAGGGTATTTTTTATTATCTTCTTTGATAATGTCAACACAAAGACCAATACATTCATTACAGATAAAAGACATGGGGCCAGCAATAAGTTTTAAAACTTCATGCTGTTTTTTGCCGCAAAATGAACAAGTTAGGTTTTTACTACTATCCTTGCTGCTATCTTTATTTTTATCGTTATTTTTTTTATTAACCATTATTTTTTAGTTTTTATTGTTGTTCTATTTTCTATTACTTTATCTATTATACCAAATTCTTTGGCTTTTTCAGGAGACATGAAATTATCCCTTTCCATAGATTTCTCAATTAAAGGTAATTTGTTACCAGTATGCTTAACATATATATTATTTAATCTTTTTTTCAAGGATAGGGTTTCTTTGGCATGTATTTCTATGTCAGTTGCTTGACCTTGATAGCCACCAGATGGTTGGTGAATCATGATTCTAGAGTTTGGTAGAGAGAATCTTTTACCTTTTGTTCCTGCTGCTAAAAGTAGAGAGCCCATAGAGGCTGCTTGACCAATACAAACAGTGTTTATATCTGGTTTAATATATTGCATAGTGTCATATATAGCAAGACCAGAAGTTACGATGCCACCAGGAGAATTTATATATAAAAATATATCTTTGTCTGAATCTTCTGATTCTAAAAACAACAATTGAGCAAGTATTAATGTTGACATTATATCATTTACAGGGCCGCTGGCAAAAATTATTCTTTCTTTTAATAATTTTGAGTAAATATCAAAAGATCTTTCACCTTTTGAAGTTTGTTCAACCACCATTGGAACTAAATGGTTTATGATTTCATTTTCATTGGTCATGTTAAATATAATAATTTATGTTAAAAAACTGTAAAAATAATAAGTTTAGTTAAAAAGGGGATTTGGTGTTAAATTTTGTAAATTTATCTAAAAATTATTTATTAATGATATTATCATGTTAAATAATTTGCAATTAAATAAATTATTTTATTTACTCAAGCTAAGTAAAGATCTTGATTTATATATTATTTATGATAATTTATGCAAAATAATACCAAATCCCATTCTTTAATGAATGATACAGGCAAAATATTTTTTAGATAAAAATTATAAAAGAGAGTTGTCATATGTTCATATTTCATAATATTTTTCATGGGCTTTTTATGATTTTAATCAAAAAATATAAAGTTAGATTATTTATTATTTTAACTTAATTTTAAAGATTAAGAATTGGTATAAATACTTTTTAACAAAAATTTTATAAAAATGTCAGAAAATAATATAAAAAATCACGAAAACAATAAAAATCAACAAAGTGACCTTAAGGTAGAAAACACAGAACAAGAAAACCCTGTTAAAACCGAACAAATTGATCAAACAGAAATTTTAAATAAAAAAATAGCAGATTTGGAATTGGTTATAAGTGAGCAAAATAATAAAATTTTAAGATCTTTAGCTGAAATGGAAAATTTAAGAAAAAGATCGGGGCAAGAAATAGAAAAAGCCAGTAAATTTGCTATATCAAAATTTGCTAGTGAATTAGTGATGGTGGTAGAAAATTTCTATTTAGCTATCGATAATATGCCAAAAAAAGAAATCAATAAAAGTGAAAAATTGAAAAATTTTGCTACTGGTGTTAATATGACAAAATCAGAATTAGTAAAAATTCTTGAAAATAACGGCGTTAAAAGAATATGTCCGGATGGAGAAAAATTTGACCATAACTACCACGAAGCCATAGCCCAAGCCGATGGCGATGAATCTAACTCTGGTACTGTAAAAAAAGTTATTCAAGCTGGTTATGCGGTTCATGAAAGACTTATTAGACCTGCCTTAGTTGAAGTTTTTAAATAGAAAAATATATTGACACAGATTTTGCTTTATGTTATAATTGCAATAAAGACTCTTGTCAGGTTGCTAAGTTTTAGCGATTTATAATACCAATTCCCATCTTTAAAATGGGTTAAAATAATAAATAATCTAACTTCATATTTTTTGATAAAAATCTACAAAAAGCCTCGTTAAAATATGAACATACTGACGACTCTTTTTTATAATTCTTATCTAAAAAATATTTTACCTGTATCATTCATTAAAGACGGGAGTTGGTATAAGAGTTTTTTTATCATAATGAAAATTTAATTTTTAAAAGTAAAATTTAGTTATATGTCAAGATTTGGACCAGGAGCAGCATCGTCAAGAAAAACAGATTTTAAATCAGGGTCTCAAGGCCCAAAGACCCCTACAAATAGAGAATTAAGCGAAATGAGTAATGCTGGATTGTTGAAGGTCTTATACGACAGTAACAGAAAAGCTTATAATCACGTGATATTAGATACACCATTTAACCGTTCGCATGATGCTGATGATATATCCGACGCACACACGCATCTTGGAAGTAAGGATATTAATAATCTAAAAAGTAGGGCTTCCAGCTTTATAACAGGTGCTTCAGGCAGTTCAGAGGACATATTAAAAGATCGTCTTATATGGTTAATACAACTACCAAGACTTATAAAACAAGAAGAAGAATTAAGGCAGAGATTGTTAGAAGTGGAAGCTAAGTTTGAAGAAGCAAAAAATGCATCACAAGTTCTAGATGCAGAAATGAATAAAACACTACAAACAATTAGATCTTTAAAAGCTTCTTCTCAAGAATTAGGACAACAAGTTGTTGAACAGCAAAAGAAAAAGGCAACACTTGAAAAAACTAATATAACAGAAAGTCAAAGACAAGAAGAGCTTGCACAGCAAACACGAGAAGTGCAAGAAAGAAACGCAGAGCTCCAAAGCCAGCTCGCACGGCCAGCAGAAGAAGTGCGAGTAACAGAAACAGTAAAAGCAGAGCTTAAAGCAGCACAAGTTGCAAATGCAAAGCTCCAAGGCGAAAACAAAATATTACTTAGTTCTCAACAGGTAGACAAAAGGAATAACGACAAATTGCGGGCAGATAATAATAAATTAATCGCAGACAATATTATTAGTGTTCAGGGTAAAATTGCTGCAATTAAAGATCTCACAAACACAAAAGTAGCGCTCGAACAGCAAAATACACAGCTCGAAAAGGAAAACAGAAAACTCCGAACAGATCACCAAAACCAGCTCAAAAAGCAACAAACAGAGCGCCAAAGACAGCTCACACAACAACAACAAGAAAACGCAGCGCTCCAAAGCCAGCTCGCACAGCTTCAAACAGAGCATAAAGCAGCACAAGACGCAAAAGTGGCAGCGGATCTGGCAAGCGCAGCATTACAGCAAGAAAAAAACGCAGAGCTCGAACAGAAAAACACAGCGCTCGCACAGCAACAAGAAGCAAACACAGCGCTCGAAGAACGGCTCGCAACAGCGCAAAAAGCAGCACAAGATGCAAACACGGCAAAAGATGTGACACAAAGCCAGCTCGCAACAAAAAACACAGAGCATGCAGAAGCGCTAGAACAGCTTCAAACAGACCGCCAAGCAGCACAAGGAGCGCTCCAAAGCCAGCTCGCAGCAGAAACAGAAAAAACAAATCTCGAAAGGCAGCGCGCAACAGAGCTCGAAAAGCAAGCACAAGAAGCGCTTACAAAAGCAAACTCAGAGCATGCAACAGCACAGCAGGGAGCGCAAGAAAGAAACGCAGCGCTCGCAGCAAGAGAACAAGATCTCAAAACAGCGCTCGAAAGACAGACACAAGAAGCAAACACAGAGCTTGAAAAGCTCCGAACAGATCACCAAAGCCAGCTCGCAGCATTACAGCAAGAAAAAGACGCAGCGCTCGAAACAGCACAAGCAGCAGCACAAGGCGCGCTCCAAAACCAGCTTGCAGAAGCAAATGCACAGCAAAAAGCAGAGCTCGAACAGCTTCGAGGACAGCTCGCAAATGCAAACACAGCAAACGAAGCAGCACAAGGCGCGCTCCAAAGCCAGCTCAAACAGCAACAAGACGCAAACGCAGTGCTCGAACAGCAGGCGAGTCAGCATGCAACAGTACTCGCAGAAGCACAAGAAGCACAAGAAGCAGCGGATCTGGCAAACAGAGAAAAAGAACGGCAAATAATAGTAGTTTTGCGGGCACAAAAAGCAATAAATGAAGCAGCACGAAAAGAGCTCGAAATGCAGCACGCAACAGCGCTCGCAAAGCAAAAAGCAGAGCATGATGCAGCGCTCACACAGCAAAAAGCAGCACTCGAACAGCAAGCACGAGAAGCACGAGAAGCACAAGAACAGCTCAAAAAGAACACAATAGATGTTGGAGTTCAAACAGGTGACATTATTGGGGCAGATGGAGTTGTGAGGGTGATTGTTGGCGAGAGTGGTGACGGGGTTGATGGGGTTGACAGAGAACCTAAAGCTTCTGATCCAGCGGCTCTTAACACTGATGGGGGTAGAGTGGAATTTAATCCGCCAGAAGGTGTTAAAGCTATTTTTTGTGGAAAAAAAGATGACGAGATAGTGGTTGTGTGTGCTTTTGATGGTGAAACCAGCAAGGCTTTTGCTGAGATAGGTGGAAGTCAGAAAAAAAATGATGAGGAAAAAAGCAGTCTTTTAAAAACACATAGAGTAAGTAATCCAGATGAAGGGGTTGAGCTGTATGAGAATAATAATATAGCAAAATTACAGGAAAAGGCTAAGAGTGAAGACATGCAATCAGTTATGTTTAAATATAACGAAAAAACAAGAAATCTTGATATTACTTTTAATAAAGAAGATGCTGAGGCAACATTTTCTTCTAATAAATTTAAATATGTTATTTCTATTGTTGGTGATCAGTGTCATATGGATTGTTATAATAAAGATGACGACAGCCTAAATCCACTTACAGGTGAAGCAGAAAAAGAAGCCCTAAAGAATATAGCTAAAAATAACATAAAAATCTTTGATAAAAATGATGAGATGTCTTTTCCTAACTCTGCTGTTGCTGAACCGGCTGTAGAAGCTTTGAAGGGCGCTGGAAGAGGGGGTGGCCATGTTCTGGGTTAATAGTTTATGCCAAAAATCAATGATAAATAAATAACGGATCAATTGTATTGTGTCCGAAAAAAACGGATAATAAAAAAACAACGGATCAATTGTAGGGGCAGACCTATGTGTCTGCCCGTAGCCAACCGAGGATAAATGGAATAGCGGGCGAACACATAGGTTCGCCCCTACATATGTCCGAAGAAAACCGATAATACATAAAAACAACGGATCAATTGTATTATGTCCGAAGAAAACGGATAATAAAAAAATAACTGGAGAAAGCGTCGCGTGGTGCAATGGTTTAAAACGATTTTTATAAAATAGGAAATAAAAAAGTTAGTTTTAATTAATGATAAGAGAATATAATTCAAATAAAATGAGTGAAAAATCCAGTTTAGAACAACGAAGATCTGTCCGATTAAAAGAATATAATTATTCTCTGGCAGGGTTGTATTTTATAACCATGTGTACACAAAATCGTGTATGTTTATTTGGGAATGTGCGAAAAGGTGAAATGATATTAAATGACGCTGGAAAAATCATTGAAAAATGGTATTACGAATTAGAGAATAAATTTCCCGACATACGATGTGATGCAATGATAATAATGCCTAATCATTTTCATTGTATTATCAAAAATGTAGGGACAGACCTTGTGTCTACTGAGAAGAGCCTGGCAATAAATGACATAGCGGGCGAACACATAGGGTCAAACCTACATCGCGTGGTACAATGGTTTAAAACAATTTCTACAAATGAATATATTCGTGGTGTAAAAACAAAAAAATGGAAACCGTTTGATGGTAAATTATGGCAACGTAATTATTGGGAACACGTAATACGTAACGAAAATTCCTATCATGCTATTTCGGATTATATTATCAATAATCCAACAAATTGGAACAAAGACGAATTATTTAATTCAAAGAAATAACGGATCAATTGTAGGGGCAGACCTGAAGTGTCTGCCCGTAGCCAACCGAGGATAAATGGAATAGCGGGCGAACACATAGGTTCGCCCCTACATATGTCCGAAGAAAACCGATAATACATAAAAACAACGGATCAATTGTATTATGTCCGAAAAAAACGGATAATAAAAAAACAACGGATCAATTGTAGGGGCAGACCTATGTGTCTGCCCGTAGCCAACCGAGGATAAATGGAATAGCGGGCGAACACATAGGTTCGCCCCTACATATGT
>CAJQHT010000060.1 GCA_905478245.1 uncultured Rickettsiales bacterium
ATAATTTTCCAAATAGGCCGAATACATGTTTGCATTTAGCTACAAAATATCAATTAAAACTTAAAGTAAAATTATTGAAAAAATTACTTGCATTTATTTGTGGTCCATACATGGGAATTGGTATAATATAGTAAAATATTTTTTAGATAAAATTATAAAAACAAATTAAATACTCCACTTATGCTGAAGATATTGTACAATATTATCAACATCATTATCATTAAGCGCCCTATCATAAATAATTATTTCACCAATATAGCCATCGGAGAATAAACTAGAATCAGACCTAGAGCCAATATATAAAGTAGCATTAGTAATATTATTATCAGCATCACTATCAGAGTTATCTATAAAAGAATTACTATTTAATTTATATGATATATTAGATCCATCATATCGCATCACTCCTACCTCAGATTCACTGCCAAACCAGCTAGCAGGAGTTGGTTGAGTAGCTTGACTAGAAGATGACCTAGAAATAATTGCTGGAGACATGGAATTAGCACCTCCTTGAAACATAAATCCGTCATTAGAACTCACACTTGATCCATGCTCAATAATAAAATTAGAATTATTAAATTTTCCTACCACAAATATTGTCATATAAGCATTTGCTGTAAAATTAGCAATATTTATAGATGATCCATTATCCGAGTTAAATTGAATGGCCGGCAAACTATTAATTACACTTTTCTTAAATATAGGCTGTTTAGATATATTTGCTTGAGTGGCAACATAATTTGCTAGATAAGACTCCTTAATATCATTCCAATTTTCTATTTCACCATTATCAATAGGGTTTTCATTATCAAAACTATCAACAGAAATAGAATCAAGCCACAAAATTAAACCATCTATATCTTTAACGATAGAAGAGTTGGTTAAGTTTCTTGCAGAATTAAGTTTAGCAATTTTAATTATAGCAGAAGATGCCAGAATGGCACCAAAAATTATAGAAATAACAACAAGAACTAACGACGCTTCAATTAAAGAAAAAGCTTTTTTCTTTTGATTCATACCTGTAATTAATTCTAATGATTTTTATCTAAAAAATATTTTGCTATATTGCTTTATTAATTTTAATAAATTTTAAAAAACTAAGCAATATTATATTTAACGTCCAGCTGGGATTTGAGTATCATTTTTAGCATCAATCTCATCTGACTCTAAATCATTTTGACCTTCATCAGAATCTACATCCTTCATATCAGAAATATCAGATTCGATATCATCAGGATTATTTTTAATATCATCTTTTATTTCCTCTAAAGTAATTTCCTTTTCTTTTTCTTCAAAAATCCAATTAGCAACCTCTTTTGCTTCATCTGAATATTTAACCCCAGCAAAGAAGCTAGTAAATAAAAGACCAGAACAAAATATTAATTTTATTAATGTAATCATGATTTATAATAATAATGTTATTGGAGATTCAATTATATTTTTAAGAGCATTTAGAAATTGTGCACCTACAGAGCCATCAACAGAACGATGATCACTAGATAGACCCGCATTCATTATATGGCCAATTTCAATTTGATTATCCTTATTTACCACAGCTTTTTTAGCTGCAGCTCCAACTGATAAAATACAGCTTTGCGGAGGGTTAACAATGGCACTAAAACTATCAATACCATACATGCCAAGATTGGAAATAGTAAAACCACCACCCTGAAATTCTTCAGGTTGTAATTTTCCATCTCTAGCTTTCTTAATCAAAGATTTCATTTCAGATGAAATATCTATAACTGATTTTTGATCAGCATTTCTAATAATTGGAGTGATCAAACCATCCTCAACCGCAACTGCAACTGAAATATCAATGTTATTATAAAGTATAATAGCCTCATCATCCCAAGAACTATTTGCTGCCGGCACTTTCTTTAGGGCTAAAGCAATAGCTTTAATCATTAAGTCATTAACTGAAACTTTATAAATCGGCTTATCTTCAACTATATTAGCATTTTGATTTAATTCTTCTCTGAATTCCATTAATTTATCCATTCTTATCTCAGAATTTAAATAAAAATGCGGCACATGTTGCTTAGAGGCCAATAATCTTTCAGCAATAACTTTTCTAACATTGCTATTGGCGCTCAATTCATATTCGACTGGGTTTCTAGTAACCATGCCAGCAGAACCAGATTTAGCAAAATTTAATATATCATCCTTAACTATTCTGCCCTTAGGGCCAGTTCCAACAACAGAATTTAAATCAATATTTTGTTCCTGAGCTATTCTTTTTGCAATAGGGCTAATTAATATGTCTGATTTTGACACAGTATTGTTCGTTTTTGATACATCTAACTTAATTGGCTGTATCATTTTGGTACGATTTTGACCTTGAGCTACATTTTGTTTTTCTGCAGCAGGATTAGATTGCACTGCAGAAGAATCATTGTCAACTTCATTATCTTTAGTTTTTTGCTTATTATCATTACTTGGAATCTGGTAAGATTCTAAACTTTTTTTATCTTCACCCTCTTCTAATATTAAAGCAATTAGTGAATTCACAGCAACAGATTGAGATCCTTCTTCAATAATAATTCTACCTAAAATACCTTCATCAACAGCCTCAACTTCCATCGTGGCCTTATCTGTTTCAATCTCAGCAATAACATCGCCAGCAATTATATCATCTCCTTCTTTTTTTAGCCATTTAGCAAGATTTCCCTCTGTCATTGTTGGTGAAAGAGCAGGCATTAAAACTTCAATAGGCATAATTCATCATATTTCAAGGTTAATAAATAATACCAAATCCCAACTTTAATGAATGATATAACAAAATATTTTTTAGATAAAAATTATAAAAAACGAGTCGTAATATGTTCATATTTCGTGAGGCTTTTTATGATTTTAATCAAAAAATATGAAGTTAGATTATTTATTATTTTAACCCATTTTAAAGATGGGAATTGGTATAATACAAATTTAAAAAAAATTTTATTACATATATATTAAAATGTCTATGAATATTTTAATATAATTTATTGATATAATTTATTTTATTTATTATGATTTAATCTTTAATAACAATTTCCATCTTTAATGAATAATATAGTAAACAAAAAACCAAAAGCCATAATATTTGACTGGGACAATACCATTATCGATACTTGGCCATTTATACATAATGCCATAGACGAAACTATGGTAGCAATGGGTCACGAACCATGGGGTTTGGAAAAGGTAAAAAATACTGTTTTTAAATCCATGAGAGAGTCATTTCCAGCTATTTTCGGTAAAGACTGGAAAAAGGCCGGTGAGATTTACAAGGCAAATTACCTAAAACAAGATTCAAACCAGTTAAAAATATTAGATGGCGCCCTTGATTTAATTAATGAAGCCTATGATAATAATATTACCTTATTTATTGTTAGTAATAAAATGGGCCCAACCCTTAGGCAAGAAGTTCAGAATTTAAATATTACCAATAAATTCTTTAGCATCATCGGAGCTCACGATGCCTCACTAGATAAACCTAGTAATAAACCTGTAAAATTAGCACTTGAAAATAGTGATATTAATCCTGAGAATGACTTAATATGGTTTATTGGAGATAGTCATGTGGACGTCGAATGTGCAATTAATTCAAATTGTCAGCCAATTTTCTTTGGTAAAGAAAATGACTTGCCTGCAGAAATTCTACAAAAATCAGAAAATAATAAAGATAAGCCTTTAATGCATTTTAGAAAGCATCAAGAAATTACAGATCATCTCAAAGAACTATACTAAAAAAAAATATTTCATTTAAAATTTTAGTGAGCCTTGGTCACTTCACCTAGATATGCACAAACCAATATTGCAAAAATATAAGATTGCAAAATTGCCACAAATAACTCAAAGCCAGTCATAATAATGGCAAAAGCCATTGGTAAAATACCAAATATTACGCCAAGAGATACTATAAATGTAGCTACAACTTTAAGAAGAACATGACCGGCAACAATATTTGCAAATAAACGCACTGAAAGAGTAATAGGTCTGATTAAGAATGAGAAAAATTCAATTACAAATATTATCGGAGCCATCCACCATGGAACTCCCGAAGGTAGGAACATAGCAAAAAATCCAACGAAACCATTTCTAGCAATAGCAAATATTGTAATAGCTAAAAAAGCAAACATTGCCAAAGTAAAAGTAACGGCAACATGACTAGTAACCGTAAAACTGTAAGGGGTCATTCCCAAAATATTACACATTAATATAAAGGTAAATAGACTAAAAATTAAAGGAAAGAATTTTTTACCTTCACTGCCAAGACTAGCAGTAACCATGTTTTCTAGAAAACCATAAACAGACTCAGCAACAACTTGCAATCTTGTCGGAATTAATGATTTTTTTCTAGTGGCAATTAACATAAATGCTACAATAGCAAAAGTAGCAATTAACATATAAAGAGAAGTATTGGTAAAACTAAGATCTAAGCCAGCCACTTCAATATCTACTAGTTTTTTAATTTTAAATTGATCTAATGGGCTATGGGATTCTGTAGACATTTACTTTTAAACATAATATTGTTAATAAAACTAATATTTAAGAGATATCAAAGATGGATTTTGACATCATTTATCAATTACACAGTGACATTTATTTTTTTAGATATAAAATTATACCAAATCCTAACTTTAATGAATTATATAACAAAATATTTTTTAGATAAAAGTTATAAAAAACGAGTCGTAATATGTTCATATTTCGTGAGGCTTTTTATGATTTTAATCAAAAAATATGAAGTTAGATTATTTATTATTTTAACCCATTTTAAAGATGGGAATTGGTATTATTAGCAATCGCTCAAAATTGTTTCACAAAAAAACAAAAAAGTCAATAATTTATTATAGAATTTAAATATACAAACCCAGAAGTAATGTCAATTAAAATAATATCAATAATATTATTACTAAATTTTAATATGTTAGTTTCTGCAAATGCGCAGGATGAAGAAAATAAAAATCAAGGGCAATATCTTGATTGGTCTGTCTTTAGCAACATAAAAAATGAAAAAATAATTTGCTATATGATGGCAATTCCAATAAAAAAAATTAAAACTGCACCACGTCGTGGAGAGCCTCATTTTACAATAACCAAAACCAAGGGTAATTTATCAGAAATTAGCATTGCAAATGGATATTATTATAAAAAAAACACAGAAGCAGCTTTGTCATTTGGCCTAAGTAAATTTAACCTTATAACCTACAAAACAAAAGCCTGGACATATGGTGTAAATGATGATATAGAGATAATTAAAGCATTAAAAATTCATGACAATTTTACCGTTACAGCTACATCAAATCAAAATATTTCAACCCAGGATGAGTACTCTCTAATAGGATTCAATAAAGCCTATGAGAAATTAATCACGATTTGCCCATAAATTAAAATATCACTATCACGCCGCAAGCCTTGAAAAAATAATTAACAATCATTATATATTTACACAATATTATAAATATTACTAATTAATTAAATAAAATTATGAAAAATAAAGAAACTACCCCTGAAAATAATAATCAATATGAATTTGATGTAGAAGTTGGAAAAATGCTTCAATTAATGATTAATTCATTATATACCAATAAAGATGTTGCTTTAAGAGAGTTAATATCAAATGCATCTGATGCTTGTGATAAATTAAGATATTTATCACTGCAAGACTCAAAACTAGAAATTGCCGATGAATTAAAAATAACTCTTGCAAATAACAGTAAAAACAAAACATTAACCATTCAAGATAATGGTATTGGCATGAGCAAAGAAGATCTTTTAAATAATCTTGGTACAATTGCTCGCTCTGGTACAGAAAATTTCATAAAATCTTTAACTGGAGATAAAAATAAAGATGTTCAATTAATTGGTCAATTTGGCGTAGGCTTTTACTCCTCCTTTATGATTGCCAATAAAGTTGAAGTAATTTCTAAGAAAATAGGAGGAAATCAAACTTATAAATGGGAATCAGAAGGTCGAGGTAGCTTCACAATTGAAGAAACAGATGAACTTGAAAACTCTGGAAGCAAGATTATACTACATTTAAAAGATGATGCTAAAGAATTTCTAGATAATTTTCACATCACCAACATTGTAGAAACTTATTCTGATCACATTGATATTAATATTGAACTAATAGGTGAAGATGGCAAGGCTGAAGTTATAAATTCCGCAGGTGCAATCTGGACAAAACCAGCAAAAGAAATTACCGATGTTCAATATCAAGAATTCTATAAACATATTTCACATCTAGCAGGAGATCCATTCATGACTCTCCACAATAAAGTTGAAGGTAATTTAGAATATACCAATCTTCTTTTCATACCATCAATGAAACCTTTCGATCTATATCATCCAGATAGAAAAGGTAGAATAAAATTATATGTTAAAAAAATATTTATTAGTGAAGAGCTGGAATTAACTCCTGCATGGCTTAGATTTATGAGAGGCATTATAGATTCTCAAGATCTTCCATTAAATATTAGCAGAGAAACATTGCAGCATAATCTTGTTTTAAGTAAAATCAAAACTGCAATTATTAAAAAAGTTCTTAGTGAATTAAAAAAGAAATCCAGCAAGAATGAGGAAAATTATCTTAAATTCTGGAATAACTTTGGCGCAGTATTAAAAGAGGGTCTTTGCGAGCCATCAACTTTTAAAGATAAAATCTTTGAAGTTTGCCGCTTCTACAGCTCTAAATCTCCAGATAAATTAATTTCTCTAAAAGAATATTTAGAAAATAATAAAGAGAATCAAGATAAAATCTATTATATAACTGCAGAATCAGTTGAAAAAGCTAAAGTTAGCCCTCAATTAGAAGGATTTATAAGTAAAGATATAGAGGTTCTATTCTTAACTGACCCTGTTGATGAATTTTGGGTAACTGTTAGTAATTCTTATCAAGAAAAAGAATTTCAATCCATTACACGCGCCGATATTGATCTTGAAAAAATTGATAAGAAAAAGGACGATAAAAATGAAACAGACAATAACGACAAAAAAGATGTTACTGATAGCCAATTTGATGATTTAACAAAATTAATCAAAGAAACATTGCAGGATAATATCAAAAATGTCAAAATCTCTAAAAAATTAACTGATAGTCCCGTTTGTTTAGCTGTCGAGTTAGGTGCCATGGACATCAGAATGGAAAGATATATGATAGAGCAAAAGCAAATACCAGCAGCCTCTTCAAAAATATTCGAAATTAATCCAAATCATGCAATAATCAAAAATATTAATAAAAATATTAACGACGAATCCAAGAAAGAGGAAAATATTTCAATCATTAAAACACTTTTTGATCAAGCCTGTATTATTGAAGGCGAGCCAATTCTTAATAATAAAGATTTCTCTGAACGTTTGGTAAAATTAATTACAAATACTTTTGCAAATTAAAATAATTGATTTATATTTTTAAAAGAGTTGGAATTTTCCAGCTCTTTTATAAACCCACAATTAACAATATATTATGTCATTAAATAAAGTTACATTAATTGGCAATGTAGGCCAAGATCCAGAAATAAGATCAACTCAAGACGGCAGAGAATTAGCAAATTTCTCTCTTGCTACAACTGAAAGCTGGAAAGATAAAAATACCGGAGAAAGAAAAGATAAAACTGAATGGCATCGTGTCGTAGTTTTCTCTACTGGGTTAGTTGGAATCATTAAAAGTTATGTTAAAAAAGGATCAAAATTATATTTAGAAGGTCAATTGCAAACCAGAAAATGGACTGACAATAATGGCGTAGATAAATATACTACAGAAATAATATTACAAAATTACAATTCAACATTACAGATGCTTGACTCTAGAAATTCCAGTTCAAATTCTAATTCAAACTTTAGTAATGAAAATACGAATAATAATTTCAGCAATCCACAATCTTCTCAAAAACAATCTGATTTATCAGCAGGACAAAACAACACTAATAATACCAATTTTAGTGAAGAATTAGATGATGATATTCCATTCTAAAATTTAATTATTATGCCCTCAATAACAATCAACGGTAAAGAACATCAGGTTGACGATAATATAACTTTAATACAGGCTTGCGAAATAGCTGGAATTGAAATACCTCGCTTTTGCTATCACGAAAGATTAGCAATTGCCGGAAATTGTCGCATGTGTTTAGTTGAAATTGAGGGCGGTCCACCGAAACCAGTGGCCTCTTGTGCCACTCAGGTAACCGAAGGAATGAAAATTAAAACCGACAGTGCTATGGTTAAAAAAGCACGCGAAGGTGTTATGGAATTTCTACTAGCCAATCACCCTCTTGATTGCCCAATTTGTGATCAAGGCGGAGAATGTGATCTTCAAGATCAATCATATACCTACGGACATGCTCACAGCGAATTCTTGGAACATAAAAGAGCAGTAAAAGATAAAAATATGGGTCCCTTGGTTAAGACAACCATGACACGCTGTATTCACTGCACTAGATGTGTCAGATTTATTACAGATGTTGCTGGCGTAGCAGAATTAGGCACGTTAAATCGCGGTGAAAATATGGAAATCTCTAGCTATCTAGAAAAATCATTAACTTCAGAATTATCAGGAAACATAATTGATCTTTGCCCTGTTGGTGCCCTCACCTCAAAGCCTTATGCTTTTAAAGCTAGAAAATGGGAATTAAACAAAACAAGCTCAATAGATATCATGGATGGTGTTGGTAGCAACATCAGAATTGACAGTAAGGGTTTAGAAATTATGCGTATTTTACCAGAAATAAATGAAGATATAAATGAAGAATGGATTTCTGATAAAACCAGATTTTGCTATGACGGTTTCAAATATCAAAGATTAGACAAAGCTTACATTAGAGAAAATGGTAAATTAAAAGCTGTACCAATAGAAAAGGCCTACAAGAAAATTGCCCATCAATTACAAAGCTCTAAACCAGAAGAAATTGCTGCCTTAAGTGGTAATTTATCTGCAATTGAAGATGTTCTATCTTTAAAACTACTATTAAATAAATTAGGTAGTGACAATATTGATTGTCGCGATGAGAATTCTGCAATTAACGCAAATGACAGAGCCTCTTATTTATTCAACACAACCATCAAAGGTGTAGATGAGGCAGATTCTTGTTTGATTATTGGCTCAAATATACGTCACGACGCCCCAATTCTTAATGCCAGAATTAGAAAAAGATATTTAACCGGCAATCTAACAATCGCTACTATTGGAGTTGAACAAGACTTAACCTATAAAACAACAAATTTAGGTGACGATATTAATTCTTTAATAGAAATATTAGAAGGAAAATCACCTTACTCTAAAATTTTAAAAGAATCAAAAAAACCGATGCTAATTATCGGTAAATCAGCTCTAAATCAAGACGGAAGTAAGCTTATCATTAATCTCTGCAAAAAAATTGCTCAAAAATATAATTTAATACAGGAGAATTTTAACGGCTTTAATGTCTTACAAGATAATTCCTCTATTATAGGAGCCATTGATATTGGTTTTACTTCCAAAGATAGCAACATAAATCGTTCATCTATTTTAGACAAATGCAAAAAAGGACAAATAAAAACACTTTATTTATTAGGGGATGATTCTATTAATATCGACAAGGAATTATTAAAAAATACCTTCATAATTTATCAAGGATCACATGGTGATAAGGGCGCTCATATTGCCGATGTCATTCTACCTTCTGCCACCTACACTGAAAAAGAGGCAACTTACATAAATATAGAAGGCAGGCCACAAAAAACCAACAGAGTAACCTTCCCTCTTGGCGAGGCAAAAGAAGATTGGCAAAATATCCTAGCCATAGCAAAAGAATTAGATTCAGATATTGGCTTTAACAATATCAAAGAATTACGAAACATCGCCTATTCAATAAAGCCGGAGCTAGAAAATACCAATATAATTGCCAAAAATAATTGGAATCCAGCCTTACATATAGATGAAAAACAAAATAATCATCAAATATCTTGTCAAAAGAGTAATTTCTTTAAAAGCAACATCATCGCCAGAAGTTCAAAAATACTGGATAATTGCCATAAAAGCCAAATTTAATCTTGATAATTAAAAAATAGCCAATAAAATCGCCAAACACATATTATATAAATAAATAATTCAATAACTAAAAATTATGAGTACTAAAATTCGCCTAGCTAGAGGCGGCAGAAAAAACGCTCCATTTTACAAAATAGTTGTAGCAAACTCAACTTCACCAAGAGACGGTAAATTCATAGAAAAAGTTGGAACATATAATCCTTTACTTAACGCTGATAGTGAACAAAGAATTACAATTAAAAAAGACAGAATTGAATATTGGCTAGGAACTGGCGCTCAACCAACAAAAAGAGTATCTTTATTTCTAAATCAACTTGGTGTAAAAGGTGCTGAAAAATATAAATTCGAATTTGAGCCAAGAAAAAAAGGTCATGGCGCTAAAAAGAAAGCTCAAGAATTAGCAGCAAAAGCAATAGAGGCAGCGGAAGCGGCAAAAGAAAAAGAAAAAGAAGATGCAGCGGCAGCAAAAGCTAAAGCAATAGAAGATGCAGCAGCAGCAAAAACAAGCGAAGCTCCAAAAGCTGAAGAAGTAGTAGTTGAAACTCCAAAAACTGCAGAAATAGCAGCTGAAACAGTAAAAACTGAAGAAAGCCCAGCTGAAGCAGTAGTCGAAACTCCAAAAACTGAAGAAAATACAGCAAAAACCGAATAATTATTTATAATTAATAGATTTGCTAGACCTCGATTTATAATTTATTAATTATAAAATTAAAATGGTATTATATAGATTGCTATCGATATTATTCCTGCCATTAATCTATCTTTATCTACTATTAAGAATCATCAATAAAAAAGAGGACATTTCACGCTTTCAAGAAAGGCTAGGGTTTCATGGGGTAAAAAAACCAAAAAATGAAATAATCTGGATCCACTGTGTCAGCGTCGGGGAATCAAACTCAGCTATTATTCTTATTGAAGAAATTTTAAAAAAAAATCCAGAGAAATATATTCTTTTCACTTCAACTACAATTAACTCCGCTTCTCAAATTAAAAAGAATCTTGGAAGTAACTCAAAAATCATACATCAATTTCTACCAATTGACGATATTTTTAGTATTAATCGCTTCATTAAATATTGGCAACCTAAATTAGCAATTTTTGTTGAATCAGAAATTTGGCCTAACCTTATTAGTCAAACAGCTAAAAATAACATAAAATTAGCCTTAATAAATGCCAGAATATCAGATAAATCATATAAAAGATGGTTAATTTTACATAAATTTGACTTTAATATTCTAAAGAATTTTCAAATCTGCTTTGCACAAAGTAAATCAGATCAAGAAAAATTAATAAAATTAGGCCTAAAACATACAGAATTTGCTGGAAATCTAAAATTATGTGCCAAAACTCTAAATTATAATGAAAAAGAACTTAAATCTTTGCAAAAAGAAATTGGAAAAAGAGAATTTTGGCTTGCTTCCAGTACCCACAAAGGCGAAGAGGAAATAATTATTAAAACTCATCAAGAATTAAAAAAACACTATCCAGACATCTTGACTATCATTGCACCAAGACATCCAAACCGATTAAATCAAATAATCAAAAATAAACCTGAAAATATAAAAATAGCAATTCGAAGCCAAAAAGATAAAATTAACAAAAATATCGATGTGTATTTTGCCGACACCTTAGGAGAATTAGGATTATTTTATAAATTAAGTAATATCTCATTTATTGGAGGATCTTTAATAAAAAATATTGGCGGACATAATCCTTTCGAAGCCTTAAAATTGGATTCAGTAATAATTTCTGGCAAATATGTTACTAACTTTCAGGAAATATATCAAGAATTAGCAAAGAATCAAATTTGCATTACAGTAAGCAATAATCAAGATTTATTGAATAATATATTGCAATTATTAGGCAATACTGATATCAGAGCTAATTTTATTAAAAATTGGCAAAAATATAATAGCAAAGATAATATAATAGAAGAAATAAGTAAAAAATTAAAATAATCGCTTGCCAAAGATAAATTAATATGTTATAATCTTCCTTGAAGTTAACCAAATATAAATCCTGGGGAGCTTAAGCAAAATAATGTTATTATTTGAACATTCTTCAATTAAAATTAATTTAAATAATATCATTTTTTTATCAATTAACAATAATTAAAAAAACTATGTTAAATTTAATTCTAAAAAAACTAACAATTTTATCCATCCTATCTTTGTTATTTATATTTGCTCCAATTGCAACTGGTTCAAATGAAGCAATGGCTCAAGATGCTGATGTTAATGCTTTGACAGGAACAATGTGTAGAGCCTTTGATTTAGCAACAGGAACTGCAGGTAAAACATTTGCCGCTTTTGCTATCATCTCTATGGGTATGGGTTTCTTTACTGGTAAAGTATCTTGGGGTTTAATGATTGGTGTTATGGCAGGTATTGCCGCTATATTTGGTGCACCAACAATGGTTGCAGCAATTGGTGGTGGTGACGCCATGGATTGTGACTCTGTCCTAGAAGGAACTGATTGTTTAAATGAAGGTGGGACATGGGACGATGGCGCTTGTGATTGTACAAACGGTACTACTGAGTGCGTAGAATAGAAGGTTAAAAAAAGACCTTACTGCTTCTATAGCAAGTAATAGAGCAATAAGGTCTTATACCATTTTAACTTCTAAAACAGATATTTTATTAAATGATTAAATTCATTTATAAGTTAAAATGGTATTACCACCAGAAATAATAACCAAAATAGATTTGTTTTTTACATTATTCTCTTTAATCCATTTAAAACATCCTGCCATTGATAAAGCTGACGTAGGTTCTATATTTTGATTTAATAAATTATTTACTCTTTTTTGCCAATAAACTATATCATTCTCTGCTACATCTATAATTCCAGCAATATTTTTAAGATATTTAAAAGTATTTTCACTGACACAAAGAGACCTAGCTCCATCAGCAATGGTTTTAGGGCTATCATCAAAGATAAAGATATCATTATTCTTAATTGAAATTTGAGCGTCATTAGCACTACTAGGCTCAATTGCAAAGATTTCTGGCTTTTTTTTGCAAGTTTCACTAGCTAAATAAATCCCAGAAACCAAACCTCCTCCTCCGCATGGCACAAAAACTGCATCAAATTCCTCTTCTTTTTCTATTGCCTCTATAAAAATTGTCCCTTGACCAGCTATAACATCATCTCCTGATGAGGGATGAATAAAATGATATCCTTCCTTTATTTTTTCTGCAGCTAATTTATTAGCTTCTTTTCTTTTTTGGGTAATCACAATCTCTGCCCCAAATTTTTTCATATTATTAATTTTAAATATCGGGGTAATTTTGGAAGTATAAATTAAACACTCAATATTAAATTTTTTACAAGCATAGGCAACTGCTGCACCATGATTACCAGAGGTAACTACGACTACTTTTTTTGGCATTTCGCCCTGCTCTTTTAATAATAATAAGTGATTTAAGGCTCCTCTAATCTTAAAAGAACCTGTTTTTTGCAAATTATCTAATTTAAAGAATATTTTATTATTTAATTCTTTATTTAAGGCTTCATTACTTACTAGATCAGTATTAATAATAAAATCAGATATTCTATTTTTAGCATTTATAACATCTTTACAGGATAGGTTCATAATTTAAATTAATTTAGACGTGATTCTAATAGGTTATCTACTGTTGCAAAATCAATATTTTACTTGACTAATTACATATATCAATATATAATTTAACTACTAATACCAATTCCCATCTTTAAAATGGGTTAAAATAATAAATGATCTAACTTTATATTTTTTGATTAAAATCATTCATTAAAGAATGGGATTTGGTATAAGTTATAACTAACAATTACACTAATGTCAACAAAACTTAAAGCAATATATATTATTAAAACTTTTATCACACAAAAACTTGTGCATATTAAAAATATTGCCCAAAAACTTTTTGCAACAAAAACCCTAGTCCTAATATCAAATAATAAAATCAGAAATTTAGAAATTAACCCTATTTTACAAATTTCAATTGTCGCCTTTGCAATATTTACAGCAAATATATTTTATAAATCCACTATATATAATCAAATTATCAATAACAAGGTTGGCACTATAGAAAAATTAGAACAAACAAATCAAAGATTCCAAAAAGAACTATTTGTCATTAACAGTAATTTAGAAAAAATTAATAATTACTTCATGACAATAGCAGATTATGAAAAAGATCTAGATGATCAAAATCAAATAAGCCTACATAATCAAAATCTTGATGAAATACTTGCTGATCTTGATTTAGAAAAAAATTATAAGAAAACTGCCATTGAAATTGCTAATGCTAACGTAATATTGGATAACATTAAAATTTCTGCAAAAAAACGCACATCAATATTAGAAAATAAAATCATCGCAACAGGAATCACAATAAATGAAAGTAAGGTTAGCACTAACAACAATTCACATGAAAATGAATTTGTTACCTTATCTTTAAATACCGAGGAAGAATTATCAAAACAAGGCGGCCCATTTGAAGAGATATCAAATAATGAAGAAAATGATTTTAATAAATCAATTAACTTAGGAACTACAGATATTAACGATGAAATCAACTATCTATCAAATCTAGAAAAATTTATATATCACGCCCCTTTATCAAGACCTATGGAAAATTATTATGTATCCAGCTCTTTTGGCGTTAGAAAAGATCCACTAAAAAAAGTAAAAGCCAAACATAATGGTATGGATTTCGTTGGATCAGATAAATTTGAACCTATTATCAGCCCATCAATAGGAGAGGTAAAAATTGCACAAACTTTTGGAGCATATGGAAAAACAGTTATTATTGACCATGGCTATGGCATTACCACAAGATATGGTCATTTACATAAAATAAAAGTTAAAAAAGGTGATATAGTTAAAAAAGGTGATGTTATAGCTCTGCAAGGAAATAGTGGACGAAGCACAGGATCCCATCTTCATTACGAAATAAGATATAATAAATCACCATTAAATCCCAAGAAATTCCTTAAATCTGGAGATAAAATCTTTCAAGAAAACAACATATAATATTTTTCAATATACATTTAAAATAAAAAACAGAATCATGACAATAAAAAGCAACAAATCCGACACTCCTTCAATTTTATCTAAAAACTTAAAAGTACAAGGAGAGATAGAAAGTTCTGGAATATTAGAAATAGAAGGTCAAGCAAAAGGCTCCATTTCTGGGAATAACATAACCATTAGGCAAGGCGGTGCAGTAGAAGGTAATATTACCTGTGAAATAATCAGCATTCACGGATCTTTTAGTGGAGATATTAAAGCAAACAACATTAACATCTTTAAAAATGCTAAAATAATCGGCAATATTGAGTATAAATCTTTATCAGTTGAAGATGGGGCCTGTATAGATGGTCAATTTAAAAAAATATCCAATAGCACTTCAGCTAAAATTGCCAATGAAAACAGCAATATGAGTAATAACTCTCAGAATAAAGGCTAATAAATAATTTAGCTATTTTAATACCAAATCCCATTCTTTAATTAATGATACAGGCAAAATATTTTTTAGATAAAAATTATAAAAGAGAGTCGTCAGTATGTTCATATTTTAACGAGGCTTTTTATGATTTTTATCAAAAAATATAAAGTTAGATTATTTATTATTTTAACCCATTTTAAAGATGGGAATTGGTATAAGATCAGTATTGATGTTTTCAGGCTAAAACTGATATCAATTAAAAAGATACTTGTATTTTAAAAAATACCATATATGGTTAGCTAATCAGGCTTCCGCTTTACCTTATTTTTTCCTTTGACATTATTAAAGTTAACTCTTAAGCTTGTAATTAAGCCTTATGTAGACTTGCGAAGCTTATAGTTTTAAGTTTTACTTTAGCTTTATTTAAGAAATAAAATAATCAATTATTAACTTATATTAAAAATTAGAACAATGTCCAGTAATTTAACCGTAATGGGTAACAAAGAAATTTTATTAGTAGCAGAAACAATCGCTCATGAAAAAGGAATTGCTCCCGAAGAAGTGATAGGTGCAATGCAAGATGGCATAGCTCTTGCGGCTAAGAAAAAATATGGTATAAATCTATTAATTGATTGCATTATTGATAAAAAAACCGGACAAATACAATTATTTAATAAATTAGAAGTAATTAGTAATAAAATTGATGAGGAATTTAACAATAAAACACAAATTACTTTAAATGATGCTAAATTAAAAGATAAATCTATTAAAATAGGAGATTTCATAACTCAAGAATTACCTCCTATCGATCTTAGTCGAGTTGTTGCGCAGGTTGCAAAAAATGAAATTATTAAAAAAGTACAAGAAGCAGAAAAAAATAAAGAATATGAAGAATATCAAAATAGAATTGGAGATATCGTTAATGCTGCTGTAAAAAAAGTAGGTCTTAAAAATATCGTTATGGAAGTTGATGGCTTTGAGGCTGTAATTCATCAAACAGGATTAATATCAAGAGAAACTTTCAAAGTTGGGGACAGGATGAGGGTTTATGTAGAAGACGTAAGAAGGGAACCTCATGGAGCGCAAATATTTTTATCCCGTACACATCCAGAATTTTTAGTAAAATTATTTGCTCAAGAAGTTCCAGAATTATATGATGGAAATATTGAGGTAAAAGCCGTAGCTAGAGATCCGGGCTCAAGAGCTAAAATTGCCGTTTATTCAAAAAGAGAAGATCTAGACATGGTAGGATCGCTAATTGGAATAAGAGGAAGCAGGGTTCAGTCGGTCAGCTCTGAACTTAAAGGAGAGAAAATTGATATAATAAAATGGTCCAGCAATATTGCTGAATTAGTTATTAGTAGTCTTACACCAGCTAAAATTAGTAAAGTTGTTGTTGATGATGAAAATGGAGTTATAGAGGTAGTAGTTGCTGAAGATCAATTAAGCTTAGCCATTGGAAGAGGAGGACAAAATGTTAGATTGGCCTCTAAAATTTGTGGTTATAAAATAGACATTATGACAGATGAAGAAGAATCCAGCAAAAGAACTGCTGAGTTTAATGAATCATCCAAATTATTCATCGAAGCATTGGATGTGGAAGATATTATTGCAAATTTATTAGCAGCAGAAGGATTCTCAAATATTGAAGAAATCTCTAATGCACAAACCAGTGAAATTCAATCAATAGAAGGGTTTGATGAAGATATCGCAATTGAAATCAAAAGCAGAGCCAGTGATTATTTGGCAAAAAATACAAATGAGGAAGCACAAGCATAAGTCTGGTCTATTGATTTTGTTGGTAATTTTAATAATTTAGAAATTTAAGGAATGGAAAATAATAATACAAATAAAGGTAAATTAACCTTAAAATTAAAATTATCAAACACCTCTAATCCAAAAGAATTAGCATTAAAAAATGCTGAAAATAAAAGGATTAGTAATTCCATGGTGCAAATTTCAGTTAAAGGTCGTAAAAATAATGCAGTTCTAAATTCAACAAATCAAGATTCAAGACAATTAAGTAATGCGGAACTTAAATCTAGAAAATTAGCATTAGATAACATAGGCTCTTCAAAAGATGAAGATTATGACATCTTATCTAAAATAAAAAATAAAACAGCGCAAGATCTTAAAAACAAAGAAGATGATAATAAAATTCAAGAAATAGCAAAACAGCCAGAATCAACTAAGATAGAAGAGGTTCCAGTAGAAACTACACCAAAAAATGAAGAAGTTCCAGTAGAAAATACAGCAAAAAACACAATTCCTGATTATAATGTAGATAATTTTAACATTAGAGACAAAATCAAAAAAAGTGTTGATATAGATAATGTTAAAAAAGAAGAAAGACAAAAAATTATTGAAGAAAGAAAAAGAACAGAAATAGAGACAACTAAAGAACAAGAGCGTCTTGACAGTGAAAAAAAGAGTAAATTTAAAAAAAATGCCATTCCGGAAAATAATAACGATTTCAATAAAAAGAAAAATAAATTTACCTCAAAAGAAAAAAGAAAGGGTAATAGAAGAATGCTTCAAACATTTATCGTAGATGGAGATAGTGACGGCTCTGGATATGGCGGTAGACGCAAAAAACAAAAAGTTAAAATCGAAACTAAAGAATATGTCAAAATCACCAAAGATGTTAAAATACCAGAATTAATATCTGTATCTGATTTGTCTGATAGAATGAGTGAAAAAACAGGAGATGTTGTTAAGAAATTATTCACCATGGGCGTAGTTGCAACATCAAATCAAGTTATAGACACAGATACAGCCGAATTAATTGTACAAGAATTTGGTCATAATGCTATTCGGGTTCAAGATTCTGACGTAGAAAATATTCTCGAATCAAATAATGATAATGAAAATATAGAAAAAATCAGCAGAGCACCAGTTGTAACTATCATGGGACATGTGGATCACGGAAAAACATCCCTACTTGACGCCATGAAATCAACTAATATAGTTGATGGTGAACATGGTGGCATCACGCAGCATATTGGAGCTTCAAGAATAGAAACCAACTCGGGTAAATTTATAACTTTTTTAGATACTCCAGGCCATGAAGCTTTCACTCAAATGCGTTTACGCGGTGCTAATTCAACAGATATTGTTATTTTAGTAGTAGCAGCAGATGATGGCATCAAAGAACAAACTATAGAAGCAATTAATCATGCTAAGGCAGCAAATGCACCAATTATCGTTGCTATTAATAAAATTGATAAACCAGAAGCAGATGTTAATAGAGTAAAAAACGAATTATTAGCACATGAAATTGTCGCAGAAGATTTAGGTGGAGATGTTATGTTTGTTGAAGTCTCAGCAAAGGCTAAAACTAATCTCGATTTATTAGAAGAGGCTATTTTACTTCAAGCTGAAATATTGGAACTCACAGCACCTCTTGACTGTAAGGCAAATGGCACAACAATTGAAGCAACAATTGATAATTCTAAAGGCGTCATGGCAACTTTATTAGTTCAAGAAGGAACCTTAAATATTGGTGATATTATTGTTGCAGGAACCTCTTACGGTAAAATTAAGAAAATGACCAATGACAAAGGCAAGAATCTTAAAACAGCCACTCCTTCAATGCCCATAGAAGTGTTAGGATTAGATAAATCCCCAAATGCTGGTGATGGTTTCTCAGTTGTTAAAGAGGAAAAATATGCACGAGATATTATTTCTTACAGATCCAAGAAAGAACGAGACGAAAAAGCATTAAAAAATGCTGCCAAATCTATAGATGATATATTTAAACAAAACTCAACTAATTCTATAAAATATCTACCAATTATTATTAAAGCTGACGTACATGGATCTGTAGAAGCCATAGAAACCAGCCTAATGAAATTAAATACCGATGAAGTAGCAATAAAAATAATTCACAGAGCAACAGGTGGCATAACCGAAAGTGATGTCAGTTTAGCTGAAGTAACAGGAGCTATAATAATTGGATTTAATGTTAGATCAAATAATGCCACAAAAGAAATGGCTCATGAAAAAAATATCGATATTCGCTATCACGCAATAATATATAATGTGGTTGATGAATTAAAATTACTTCTTGGAGGAATGTTGGAGCCAATTCGAAGTGAAGAACATCTTGGTCAAGCTGAAATTAGACAAATATTTAAAGTATCAGGAGCTGGAAAAATTGCCGGCTGCTTTGTTACATCAGGTCTTATTAAAAAAGGAGCAAAAGTTCGACTCTTACGCGACAATATTGTTATCCACGATGGAGCCTTAAAAACTTTAAAACGCTTCAAAGACGACGTAAAAGAAGTAAAAAATAATTTTGAATGTGGCTGTGCATTCGAAAAATACGATGATATCAAAGAAGGAGACATAATTGAATGTTACGAAATTATAGAAAAAAATCGTAAATTATAATACCATTCTAACTTACTAGTTTTAGAAGTTAAAATGGTATAACGCTTTGTTTAAAAATTTATTTTAAATATCAATTACATGCTGAAGAACAGAATTATTCCCTGTCTAGATATTGATAATGGCCGTGTAGTTAAAGGTATTAATTTCAAAAATCTTATCGACGCTGGAGATCCTGTTAAGCAAGCAAAATTTTACTGCGATGAGGGCGCAGATGAACTCTGCCTTCTAGATATAACAGCCAGTAGTGATAATCGCGAGACCGTATATAACATGGTAAAAGAAGTCGCTAAAGTATGCTTCATACCATTTACCGTTGGAGGGGGAGTCAGAAATACAGACAATATTTTAGAATTACTTAATTGTGGTGCTGATAAAGTTTGCATTAATAGCGCCGCAATACATAATCCAGAAATAGTCAAAGAATCATCTAAAAAATTTGGTAGTCAATGCATAGTAACCGCAGTTGATGTAAAAAATAACGGCAAATATTATGAAATTTATATTAATGGCGGCAGAAAACCAACAGGAATCAATGCTATAGATTGGATTAAAAAAATGGAAGATTTTGGAGCGGGAGAAATATTATTAACCTCTATGGATAAAGATGGCACAAAATCTGGATATGATCTTAATTTACTTAAAATAATAAGTTCCAGCATTAAAATTCCAGTTATAGCATCAGGAGGAGTTGGTAATTTAGAACATCTACACGAAGGTATAAAAAACGGTGCTAGTGCTGTATTGGCAGCCTCAATCTTTCACTTCAGAACTCACAGTATAAAAGAAGCAAAAAAGTTTTTGCAAAGTAAAAACATCCCTGTTAGAATTCAGAAATAATTTTTAGAAGATCTTTAAAGCTCCTTTGCTAGAATTGAATAATTTTCAATTAAAAATCAATTACTAGAAAGATCTTTTTAAATATACAAATATTATAATATATATTTAAAAAATGTCAGGACAAACTAATGAAACAGTTAGATATTTTAGAAATTTCGTTACTATAGGACTTCTGATAATATTGGTTCTGACCTTATGTTTTTATCTAACGGGAGCATTAGTTCTTGTCACTATCAATTCTGATTGGCATATCATTAAAACCTACTGGGAAATGCCCATAGAAGATCAATTCACATCTTTATTTGAAGCTTTAAAAAGATATTGGACATTTTATATAAACAATATCAGTAATCTAGACAAAGATAGCTATAATTATTTTGTGCCAAAATTATGGATTTGCACCTTACTGCCATATACCACCCTTAGCATATTAATATTCATCTTTCGCGCACCCTTATCAGATTTCAGACCATTTAAAAAAACAGAAACAGTTCATGGAGAGTCAGCCTGGGCAACTAAAAAACAAATCAAAAAAATGGGACTAAGAGCAAAACATGGTGCATTGCTTGGCAAAGAAAAAGGTAAATTATTAATTGCTGACGGTTATCAGCATATTTTACTTTTTGCACCAACCGGTTCCGGTAAGGGTGTAGGTTTTGTTATACCTAATTTACTCTTCTGGCAAGATTCTACCATTGTTCACGATATCAAACTTGAAAATTATGAACTAACATCAGGTTGGAGAAAAAAACATCTAAAACAAAAAGTATTCCTATGGAATCCTGCTTCACCTGACGGAATTAGTCATTGCTATAATCCGATGGATTGGATTAGTAAAAAACCAGGTAAAATGGTGGATGATGTCCAAAAAATTGCCAATTTTCTACTTCCAGAGCAAGAATTCTGGCAAAATGAAGCCAGGGCATTATTAGTAGGGGTCATGCTTTATTTGGCAGTAGATGACAGCAAGCCAACCACACTGGGAGAAGTTGTTAGAACCCTTAGAAGTGATGATGTAGTTTATAGTTTAGCAGTTGTTCTGGATACAATGGGTAAAAAAATTCATCCCGTCTCTTACATGAATATTGCCTCTTATTTACAAAAACCAGATAAAGAAAGAGGCTCAGTAACCTCAACTGCCAACTCCTCTTTAGAATTATGGTCTAACCCCTTAATTGATACCACAACCGCTTCAAGTGATTTTGATCTTCACCAATTCAAAACCACACCTCATACTCTTTACGTCGGCCTAACACCAGATAATATCAGTAGATTAGCGCCTTTAATGGGTATGTTCTACCAACAATGTGCCTCTATTTTTACTGCCCAAACACCTCAAAAACATGAAAAACACGGAGTTCTAATGCTAATGGATGAGTTCCCGACACTGGGTAAAATGGAACAATTTCAAGCTGGCATCGCCTATTTTCGGGGTTATATGGTTAGATTATTCTTAATCATTCAAGATACAGAGCAGCTTAAGGGTATCTATGAAGAATCAGGAATGAACTCATTTTTATCAAACTCAACTTATCGTATTACCTTTGCCGCCAATAATATGGAAACAGCAAATTTAATCTCTCAATTACTTGGAAATAAAACTGCTGATCAAGTCTCATATAATAAACCAAAATATCTTGATTTAAATCCAGGATCAAGATCTTTACATGTTTCCCATGTTCAAAGAGCTCTATTATTACCCCAAGAAGTTATTCAATTACCAAGAGACGAGCAAATATTATTAATCGAATCAGAGCCAGCAATCAGATCATCTAAAATTAAATATTATGAAGAAAGAATGTTCACCAAAAGATTACTCCCAAAAACAGAAATACCAAAACAAGAACCTTATATGCCTCCTCGAAAATCAAAAGAGGAAGTAGAAGCCGAAGCACAAGCTGCAGCAGCTGAACAAAATGCCCCGGAAGTAAATGAAACAAATCCACAAATAGAAGATAACAGTTAAAATTAAAAATTATGAATATTAAAAAGGCAGGCGTAATAGGTGACCCAATTTCTCATTCATTATCGCCAATTATTCATAATTATTTACTAAAGAAATATAATATTGATGGTGAATATTTACCATATCAAGTTAAATCTAAAAACCTAGAAACGGAATGCAGAAAATTTGCTTTAAATAATTATAAAGGCTTTAATGTTACCCTGCCCCATAAGGAGAACATGTTTCAAATATGTGATTACTTAAGCAAAACCGCCTCAGAAGTAAAAGCAGTAAATACCGTAATAATAACTCCAGATAAAAAATTATTTGGCCATAATTCTGATGGAGAAGGATTTATCAAAAATATATTACAAAATATTACAGATTTTAAATTTAAAAATAAAAAAATAGTCATAATAGGAGCGGGAGGAGCCACTAGAGCAATCTTATTCGCCCTCTTAAAAGAAAAAGTTAAGCAAATAATTGTCAGTAATCGTAATTTAATCAAAGCTCAATCTTTAATAAACGACTTTCAAGATAAATTTAAAAATTGTCACTTGCAAGCAATTACATTTGATGAAAAAGAAAATTTTCTAACAGATTGCGATTTTCTAATTAATTGCACCTCTCTTGGCATGAAAAATCAATCAGACCTAAAGATAGATCTAAAAAATCTTAATAAAAAAGCTATAGTTACTGACATTGTCTATAATCCCCTTATGACTAATTTACTAAGACAAGCCCAAGATCAAGGCAATCAAATTGTTACTGGCATTGGCATGTTGATATATCAGGCTTTTATTGGCTTTGAGGCCTGGTACGGCCAAAAACCAGAAGTTGATCAAGAATTATTTGATTTATTGCAAGATCATTTAAAATAAATATGTATCAAAATGATACAATATTGTATCATTTTGATACATATTTATTATTTACGAATTGGACTTGCCACTAACTTATCATTAACACGGCTTATAATTTCTACCTCGACAATATCCCCGATTTTAAACCTAGATAAATCATCTTGCAGATCCACACTTAAGAAATTCTCACATCTGCCAATATTATTATTCTCAATAATAATTTTTTGCTTTGAGTAAATTTGTGTTTTCAAAAACTTTTGCAACTCTGCCTCTCCTGCTTCACGTAGTTTCTTAGCTCTTTCTTTCTTAATTTTAGAATCAATTTGCGGCATTTTAGCGGCAGGAGTGCCGCTTCTAGGTGAGTAAGGAAAAACATGATTAAATATAATTTCAGCCTCTTGAATTAAATTTAAACTATTATTAAAATTTTCTTCACTTTCCGTTGGAAATCCAACTATAATATCACTACCAAAAGTAACCTCCGGCCTAACCTCTCTAAGCTTCTGACAAAAATCAAGAACTTGCTGCCTATTATGACGTCTTTTCATTCTTTTTAAGATTAAATCATCACCTGATTGTAAGCTAATATGCATATATGGCATCAACCTCTTCTCACTTGCCATTAAATCTATAAAATCATTATCTATTTCTGCTACATCTATTGAGGATATTCTCAAACGAGGCAATTCTGGAACTAACTTTAGCAACCTCCTAATCATATTAGAAAATGTTAAACCTTCTATTAGATCTTTACCATAATCAGAAATATCAACACCAGTTAAAACTACCTCATTATATCCAGATTTCACCAGCTGTTTAATTTGTACTACGATCTCACCAAAAGCAACTGATCTACTATTACCGCGACCATAAGGAATAATACAGAAAGTACAACGATGATTACAGCCATTTTGTATTTGCACAAAAGCTCGGCTATTATTTTCAAAACCAGAAATCATATGAGAAGATGTTTCCTTGACCGACATTATATCATTAACCCTAATCTTTTCCTCTAGATCGGAATTAAAAAAATCTTTATTTTCTTTAAAAAATAAATTATCAGCATGATTATCAGATCTTTTTATATTATTTTTATTATTCTTAGATAGGATATCAGAAAAATAATTAGACTCATCAAATTTATCATTATTACCAATTACCCTATAAATTTCTGGCATTTTAGCATATTTTGCCGGATTAATTTGCGCAGCGCAGCCAGTAACAATAAGTTTACTATCCGGATTCTCTTTTGCTATTTTACGAATTGATTGAGCTAATTGCTTTTCAGCATTAGCAGTAACAGCACAGCTATTAAAAACAATTAGATTTTCTTTAGATTTATTCTGCTTTTGATTGATAATTTTCTTAATTGCCTCACTTTCATAAAGATTTAAACGACAACCAAAATTAATAACTTTAGATTCGCCTTCTTTCATCATCTAGTTTTATTATGTGGCTGACAACTCTTTTAACTCCATTTATTCTAGCAACAAGATTGGTTATTTTTTGAATTTCATAATCATTTCTTGCAACTCCAAGTAAATAAACTACACTATTTACTGTATCAACTTTTACATTTAATAACGATACATCTGGTGTAAAAAATACCCTACCCTCTATTTGAGTCGTTATAGAAAAATCTCTAAAATATGTTCTAAAGCCATTTAACTTCGATTTATTTTTGGCAATTTGTATTTCATCTATCACTTCACTAGCTAACTGACTTCTCCAGGCAATATCAACAGCTTTTCTTGCCAATTCTCCATCAGAAACAATACCGGTTAACAACACCCTACCCTCATTAACGGTAATATCAATAGAATTACCTGGTATTTTTAGGCCCTCTTTAGAGAATTCTCCAAAAATCTGAGAGGCAATATTAATATCTTTTTTAGTGTCTTCTATTGTTTTTTCCCTTGTAGCAATTCTTGTAGTTGTAAAACCAGTAATTAAAACTGTTCCAACACAAGAAGATAAAAACAACAACGCAATTAAACTTAGAATAACTTTCATGGATAGTTTTTTAACGAATCTTAAAAATAGTTTTGAATAACAGCAAATAATTCTATATATTGCTTAAAAATGAACTTATGGTATAACTCTTAATTAATAATTCTTAATTTATAAACTAAATAATTAATAAGGTCAATAAGATATTGCAATTTATTTTTAATTATCTTATGATAAATTTACAATTTTTTAATTAGCGGGTGTAGCTCAGTGGTAGAGCACAACCTTGCCAAGGTTGGGGTCGTGAGTTCGAACCTCATCACCCGCTCCAAAATCACCAAGTCAAATAATCAATCTAATACATGGTCAAAATATATCACAATCCCAGATGCAGCAAATCTCGCCAGGCAATTGAGTTGTTAAAAAGCAACAATATAGAACCAGAAATAATTCTTTATTTAGAAACCGGTCTCACAATTATTGAAATTGAAAATTTACTTAAATTATTAAATCTTTCACCAAGAGATATTATTAGAACAACAGAAATTGAATATAAAGAACATAATTTAGGCGACAAATCTCTATCAGAAAATTATTTAATTAAAAAACTTTCTGAAAATATCAAATTACTCCAAAGACCAATAATCATAAATAATAATAAAGCAGCAATTGGTAGACCTACTGAGAATATTTTAAGTATTTTATAATTCTTATCTAAAAAATACTTTATTACATCATTCATTAAAGATGGGAATTGATATAATTCATTAAAGGTGGGACTTGACATAATGTGATTATATTTCACGAGGCTTTCTCTAGATTCTTAACAAAAAGATGAAGAAGATAGGTTATTTAAAGATAGTATTATAAATAGTACTAGCACCAAAAAGTACTATCTATTTATTTACTTAAGAAATGAAGTATGGTTATGTATTAACCACATATTTTCACGAGATAGATTTGATAAACCAGATCTTATCTAAAATCAATAATATAAAAAATATCCTCTAGATAAGAATGGTGTAATAAAGTTTTTTATATAATAATCTTAACTAAAATATCTTAAACAAGACATAAAAGTTTAGAACTAACTATATAAGCTCAATATTAGTTGCAGATGTCTTGCCTCTATTATCTTCTGTTTCATAAGAAATCTTTTGATCTTCTTGTAAATCAGGAATATTTTTTTCTTGAAGCTTGCTGATGTGAATAAATACATCTTTACTGCCATCGTCAGGTTGAACGAAACCATATCCTTTAGTTGGGTTAAACCATTTTACTGTACCTGTTGCCATTTTTAATTTTAATTTTATATTTATAATTACTTCCTATCTAATTTTAAATAGGAAAATACTAAGAGTTTTTAATAAATTAATAGCTCTTAGTAATCATTATATATCCTTTATTTCAACTAGCAACAGTATTTTTATATCACTAATACCAATTCCCACCTTTAATGAATGATACAGGTAAAATATTTTTTAGATAAATATCCTTATTGAAACATGAATATATTGACAATTTATTTTGTATAATTTTATTCAAAAAATATCTTGCCTGTATCATTCGTTAAAGATAGACTTTAATATTAATACCAGTTCCCATCTTTAAAATGAGTTAAAAAAATGTTACAATTAAAACGCCGTGGGTTTTCCCTAGGAAATACAAGCGCACATCAAACGCAAGATAATAATATTACATTATGGTCTCAAGGCTACCCAACTCTACTTAAATCCCAATGCCTAAACTCACTTCATTCACATAGCCTAAATATTAAACAAACAGAGAGTCTAGTAAGAGCAATCCTGGAAGAAGAAAATTGTGACCAAATATTATCTAAAGCCCCTTATAAAAATAGATTGGAACCAAAATTTCAATCTTTAGGTAGTGTTTTTAATGAGACTGATCAACAAGAAATTGAAATGATAGCATTCGATGTAATGGATGGAGATAATATTATTGCTGAAGATTTATGGTTAAAAGCTTCTTGGTTATCATTCTCTGAGGATGATGCCTCTTTAAGGTTTCGTTTTTCATTTGGCATCGATTTAGAAGAGGATGTAGCCGCTGATCCATATCGCCAACAACTTAGCGCCGAACTTACCAATGCCATATTTCCTGAATCAGATATCATTACAAACAATATTGACTTAAAACAAAAACTCCAAAATATTTTATCCTGCAAAGATATAAAATTTGTTGAACGAATTATTTATTTTAATGCCCCAAATGGCGGCGCTTATTTACATCACGACCTAGAGCGTGGGCATTCTGGAGTAGTATTTACACAATTGACAGGGTCAACTTTTTGGTTAGCTTTGCCTAAAAACATACTTACTAAAGAAATTATTTATTTTGCTAAAAACAATTCTTGGCCGGAGTCACTAACAAAAGCAATGAAAAACGAAATAGATCAGCTCATAGCAAATCCATCAGAATTATCTAACCAGCTAGACAGCCTTGCGAATGATAGCTTGATTCATCTTATTAATGAAACTGAAGAATTTATCCAATTTCTAATTTCTCGTGGACATAGTAAGCAATTAAATCCAGGAGATATATTATTATTACCACAAGAAACCAAGGAAACCTGTTGTTGGCACTCAGTTTTCTGCCTAGGAGAAGAGATGGGGCAAGCTCTATCATTTGCAATTAAAACTAAAACTTAAAATGAAATTTTACGATGTCATAATAATTGGCGGAGGAGCGGCAGGCTTAATGTGCGCTATTGAGGCTGGAAAAAGAGGTCAAAAAACACTAATATTAGAAGGATCAAAGAATGTTGCTGAAAAAATCCGCATTTCCGGCGGTGGTCGCTGCAATTTCACCAATTTAAACATTAATAGCGATAATTTTCTATCACAAAATTCACATTTTGCCATTTCTGCATTATCACGATTCACTCAAAATGATTTTATTGATCTTGTCAAAAAACATAATATTCAATATCACGAAAAAACTCTAGGACAGCTATTCTGCAATACATCATCTCAGGAAATAATCAATATGCTACTTACCGAATGCCAAGAAAATAATGTAGAGATAATTCTCAATAGCAAAGTCAATTCAATTGCAAAAATAAATAACAATTTTCACATCACAGGCAATATGGGTGATTTCCAGTCAAAATCAGCCGTTATTGCTACAGGCGGTCTTTCTATTCCTAAAATGGGAGCAACAGATTTTGGCTATAAAATTGCTAAAGAATTTGGTTTAAGAATTATTCCACCCACACCTGCACTTGTTCCATTTACTTTGCCTATAAAAACTTTGGAACAAACTAAAAAATTAGCCGGAGTTAGTATTATGGCAGATGTTAAAATTGGCAATAAAATATTTCGCGAAGGCTTATTATTCACCCACAAAGGATTGAGTGGACCAGTAATATTACAAATTTCTTCTTATTGGCAAAAAAATCAAAAAATTATTATTAATCTCACTCCCAAAACTGATATATTTACTTGGCTAGAATCTGAAAAAAACCATAAAGCAAAACAAGATATTCACAACTTACTCGCAACCATACTTCCAAAAAGTCTAGCTGGCTATATTCTTGATAAACATGATATTCAAGGCCAATTAATTGATTTAAATAAGAAAAAGCTTCAAATTATTGCTAATAATATCAATTTCTGGGAAATTACTCCAAATGGAACTGAGGGATTCTCAAAAGCTGAGGTAACACTTGGCGGAGTTGACAGTAATGAAATATCTTCCAAAACTTTTGAATCCAAAAAAGTTAAAAATCTTTATTTTATTGGCGAAGTTCTAGATGTAACTGGACATTTAGGTGGCTATAATTTTCAATGGGCTTGGTCTTGTGGCTTTGCTGCTGGACAATTTGTTTAACAATTAACGATTCATAGCTAAAGTCCATCTTTAAAATGGGATTTAGTATAAAAAAAACCTTGAACGGATGCCTTGCCTCCGTTCCAATGTAAGTAAATGCCTAGTGAATTTCTTGATTGTCCAAATTGTAAAACTGCTCTATTTCCCATAATTTTTTTAATTTAAATTGTTATTATTATTATTTTCAAGTTATTAAAACTTAGTTTTGTTTGTGATTAGTTATTTTGATTCATCTTTAAAGAATTCTATAATTTGATCTCTTAAGCTGTAAAATGTTTCTATTGCGTTATGGTTAAGCAATATATTCGCTAATATAACAGAATTTAGGTTTTTTGCTTCATAACCTCTATCATGGGCTAGTTGTAGGCTCTGCCTAAAAGACTCGTCATTATCGTTTAAATACTTATTAGCTTCATCATCGTACTTAATATCTATATCAAAAAAGCCATAATCCCTAGATAATTCTTCATAAATATCTTCAAAACATTTTTCAGGGTCTTTTTGATCCATTTCGTATATGAATTCACCAGATATAAAATCAGAAAGATAATTAAAAGCTTCATTTCTAAAATGTTTTTTATCTAATTCGTGTATAAATAGGTTAATCTGGTCTATTGTTTTAGTCATAGTTTTTTAAATTTAAGTTAATAAAAACTTCTTCTTTAATAAAGAAATCTTGAGAAAGAAGAGCAGTTGAAAACTGCGCGTCATCCTCAAATTCTGCCCAAGCGGCGAGTGGTCTAAAAGAAAATAGCTAGAACAATTTAGTTATAGCGTTATTTTCTGACGATTTTAAAAGTCAAGTTGGAGAAAATCAGAATTTTTTGAAAATGGATAAAAAGTTTTTTATTTAAGCGTAGCTTAAAATAACCTTTAGGGAAAAAAGTTTTTATGTAAATTAAGAAAAATTGTTATTTTACTATCTTTACTTTATAAAATTGATAGGCCTTTAGAAGAAATATATTGTCTTAAACCTTTTTAAGGCTTTACTCTCTAACACATTGCTTTATCTATGTGTTAGTCAAGGCAGCAAGTTTTTGCTAAAAAAAGTTGCTGCCGTTTTTTAGCTATCCTCTTAATAGCATTTAAGACATAGGGAGCTTTTGCCCCCT
>CAJQHT010000061.1 GCA_905478245.1 uncultured Rickettsiales bacterium
TTGTCGCAATATAATTGATCCGTTATTTTTTTATTATTGGTTTTTTATAGGAATATTGGATTTTGCAGGAATAATGTTTTTTTATGAAAAAGATGCTTAAGCTTAAGGCTCTACGTTCTTAAGGTAGGAATAATTTTTTGCTAAATATCCTTCATGAAATGAAGTCCTTCGACAAAAAAGCCTTCTTTAAAATATAATTTATGAGATTTTTTATTTTCAGTGTATGAATCAAGGATATATTTCTTGCAGCCGGCCTCTTTACCTTTATTTTCGACATATTTTAATAATTTGGCACCAATTTTTTTGCTTCTATGTTCCTTATCAACCACCATATTGCCAATTTGAATATATCTATCACAGTAAAATCTAGTTAAAATCCAATAGCCAGCAACTGCTACGAGATTTTTATCATGATAAGCGGCTATCATATGGTAATTATCACCCTTGGTCATTTCATCAATGTAATTTGCATAGGTTTCTTCACTCATCTTATCGTAAAGTTGATGAATAATAGGATATCCTAGCATTATTTCTGCCTTGGTTTTAAATTCTTTAATTGTTATTTGCATATTTATAGTAAAATTTAAAGATTTTTTAATTTATCTGGCAATTCATTAGCCCAGCTGCTGATGCTACCCGCACCAACACAAACAACAACATCGCCTTTATTACTACTTGCCTTAATGATATTTGTTAAATCTTTCTTGTCATTTAATTTTATAACATTTTTATGGCCAGATTTTAAAATTCCATCAATTATTACTTCTTGATTGATACTTTTTATGGCCTGACCAACTTTGAATATATCGGCAACAATAACAATATCAGCATCATTAAAACTATGACAAAATTCATTGAATAAATCTTTTATTCTGCTATGTTTATGAGGCTGAAAAACAGTAATTACTTTATTATTTTTAACCAGATCTCTGGCTGCTCTTAGAGTTGTTTTAATTTCAGTTGGATGATGAGCATAATCATCTATAATTGTTACGCCATTGACCTCGCCTGTTTTGGTGAATCTTTTTTGTACGCCAGCAAATTTAGAAAATGCTTGTCTAATTAGATTTTCGCTAAAATTAAAATAATTAGCAATAGCAAGAACCGCTAAAGAATTTAAAATATTGTGATAACCATAAAGCGGCAATGATAATTCTTTAATAGTTAAGTTCTTTTTCTTAATTGTAACATCAAAGATTGCTCCAGCGGTAGAAAAGCTGATATTTTGAGCAAATATATCACTATTTTCACTTAAGCCAAAAGTTGTAATATTTTCCTGGTCTTTAATTTTATCATAAAGTTTTTTAACTTCCTCATCATCAGTTCCAAGTACCAAAAGACCATTTTCTGGTATTTGCGTGGCATATTGCATGTAATATTTTTTAACTAAAGAAAAATCTCCACCATAAAAATCAAGATGCTCAGCTTCAATATTGTTAATAACACCAATAAAGCTTGGCAATTCAACAAAGCTGGCATCAGATTCATCGCTTTCTGCAACGATATAATCGCCATTGCCCATTTTAGAATTGCTATTGTAATAATTAATAATGCCGCCATTAATTACCATTGGATCTTTTTTTGCCTCTTCCATTAGGACTGCAGCCATGGCAGTGGTAGAAGTTTTGCCATGAGTTCCAGCAATAGTGATACCACGCTTAAATGACATAATATTTGCCAACATCTGGGCGCGTGATATAATTTTGATATTGTGATTTTTGGCGGCAATAATTTCTGGATTATCATCTTTAATAATGGAAGTTATAATTACAAGATCAATATCTTTATCAATATTAGCAGCATCATGACCAATGAAGCATTTTATATTTTTTTTTCGAAGAACATCGATGTTTTTACCCTCACTTAAATCAGAGCCTTGTACTAAAATACCAATATCGCTTAAAATATTAGCAATTGCACTCATTCCTATGCCCCCTATTCCGATAAAATGTATTTTTTTGAATTTATTTTTTAGTTTTTGAAATGACATGGTTTATTTTAATAAATTCTGATAAATATTTAGGGTTTTTTGATACATTAGATCATTGCTAAAATTATCTAAAACATTCTTACGAGCTGCTTTGGTGATTTTGGCGCTATTTAAAGCTGAAATTGATAAGGCTTGATCTATTTTATCTGCTAAATCTTGAGGATTATTAACTTGCGCTAAAAAACCAGTAACATTATCAATAATTGTTTCTTTTGAGCCGCCAATATTAGTGGCAATTGTTAATTTTTCCATTGCCTGAGCTTCAATGGCAACTCTGCCAAATGCTTCTGGCTTGACGCTGGCAGAAATAACAATATCAGCAATTGAATATGTTACGGCCATACTATTACTAAGGCCAACAAATTTAATTTTACCAGCTAGATTTAGTTGAATAATTTGATCTTCTAATTTTTGCTGATAATTGCTTTTTTTAGAAATATCACCAACGAATAAACAAATATAATCGTCTCTTTTTAGCAAAGCTAGTGATTCTATTAAAAATTCATGACCTTTCCAAGAGGTAATACGACCTGGAAGCATGATTATCTTTTTATCATCAGGAATATCCCATTCATTTATCAGATTTATTTTAACTTGTTTGGTAATTTTAGCTGGATTAAATAATTCTACATCAACACCGCGATGTATAATTTCTATTTTGTCATCACTGAAATGTTCTTGATAATTATTTTTTATATGATTTTTGATAAAATTAGAGACAGCAATGATTTTTTGCCCTTTAAGCATTATTTCATTATATTTTTTCTTAATTTTTGAGGGCTTCTTACCAAATAGACTCAAAGAATGGGTGCCGTGAAAAGTATTAAGCAGCTTACAGCTAGTGTTTTTAACAGCATAATAACAGCTCCAAGCTGGAGCGCGCGATCTAACATGCAAAATATCAGCTTTATTTTCACTAATTAGATTTTTGATTTTTTTGATATTGGAAAATATAGTAAATGGATTTTTGCTATCAACATTTAATTTATAATGCTTAACTTTTTTATCCAAGAATGTTTCCAAACCACCACCAGCAGATATAATGATAGATTTATGGCCCTTACTGGCAATAAAATTTGCGATATCAACAGCACCTCTTTCAACCCCGCCACTATTTAAAGCTGGCAAAACTTGCATTATAATCATTTTAAAGCAAATTAATTATTTTAAAAAATCATTAATAATAATTGTTTGGTTTCTTTTTGGCCCTAAAGACAAAATTGAAACCTTAATATTAAGAATATCTTCAATTTTATTAATATATTTTTTAGCATTTTCTGGCAATTCAGCAAATGAGGAATATTTACCAATATCCTCCTGCCAACCTGGTAATTCTTCATAAATTGGCTTTACTTTGCTTTGTGCATCTATTGAAGATGGTAAATAATTAAGTATTTTACCGTTAATTTCATAAGCGGTGCAAATTTTTATTGTTTCCAGCTTATTTAAAACATCTATTTTAGTAAAAACGATTTCTTTTACCCCTGAAATTTGAATAGATTGTCTGATTAAAGGTGCATCAAACCAGCCGCATCTTCTGTCACGACCTGTTACCGTGCCAATTTCACCACCCTCAATTTGTAAAAATTTACCAATTTCATTGTCAAGTTCAGTTGGAAAAGGGCCAGAGCCAACTCTGGTGGTGTAAGCCTTTAAAATACCAATTGCTTTATCTAATTGACCAACACCAAGACAGCTACCAATGGCAACCTGACCAGCAATAGTATTAGAAGATGTAACAAATGGATAAGTACCAAAACTAACATCTAAAAGAGCACCCTGCGCGCCCTCAAACATGATATTTTTTAGCTTTTTTAAATCTTCAGATATTTCAAAAGCAGGCTTACTATATTTTAATAATCTGTCTTTAAAATCATTAATTTCAGCTAAAATTGTATCAACATTAAGCTCTGGAGCATTGGCGCCTTTTCTTAAAACATTGTGATAAGAAAGCAGATTTTCAATTCTATCTTTTAATATTTCTTCATTGTCAAGATCGCAAATTCTAATTGCCCTTCTACCTACTCTATCTTCGTAAGCAGGTCCAATTCCGCGACCAGTAGTGCCAATTTTATTTTTACCTTTGTTGCTTTCTAAATGCTGATCTAATTCTCTGTGAATTGATAAAATCAAAGTGGCATTATCAGCAATATTTAAATTAGATTCATTGATATCAATTCCTTGAGCTGAGATAGTGTCGATTTCTTTAAATAAAGCAAGTGGATCAATAACAACTCCACTGCCAATTATTGCTTTTTTACCTCGAATCAGACCAGATGGAAGTAAGCTTAATTTATAAGTCTTATCGTCAACCTTAATAGTGTGACCAGCATTGTGACCACCCTGAAACCTAACGACGGCATCAAAAGAATTAGAAAGGAAATCAACTATTTTTCCCTTGCCTTCATCACCCCATTGTAAACCAATAATAGCTATATTTGTCATAATTTAATTAAGATTTCATTGAAATATTGCGCTTTGAGGCAGCTTTTCTAAAAGTAAAACATTTACTGCAATAAGGACAGGTAACATTATCTTCTTCACCCATATTCAGATAAACTAAAGGATGAGTTGAAGAATCCTTAGTGCCCTGACAGCTGACTTTTCTTGATGTTATAAAAACTATTTCTACCGGCTTCATAAATTTTAAATATTAAAACTTGAATTATTACAATATAACGAATATTATATTCTTTGCTATAAATTGCAATTAAAACTAAACAAACTATTTAGTAATAAAAATCTTAATATGTCAAGATACTTCCTTAAATATTTTACGGCGATATTACTGTTCATTACCTATATATCGCCATCTATTGCTGCCGTAAGTGATATTAAAAAAGATGACTATTCAAGCATAGAATTGGTTTCTAGCTATCACCAAAATCAGAATAATAAACAAGAATTATTAATTGCTTTTCATTTTAAATTAAAAAAAGGCTGGAAAATATACGGCAATTCAGATTCTAGCTTTGCCAACCCTCCAGAATTTGACTTTACAGATTCAAAAAATATTGATATCAATAAATTTGAAATCTTATGGCCAGAGCCAAAAATAATGATAGAAGACATTCTTGGTGATAAAATACAATATCCAATTTATGAAAATGAATTTTCTATCCCTATAAAAATCAATGTCCTTGATCTAAATGAAACTGTAAATATTAATGCCATAATTGATTACGCACTTTGTAAAGATATCTGCATACCAGCATCACATAATATACAATTACAAATTAACCCAGATGATTATGATCAAAAATCTTTAGGAATCATCAATTTATCTATAAAAAGTGAGGATTTTTCCCTGAGCGAAGAGGCAAGTCAATTAAAAAATAATAAGATTACCTTGATTAGCGCTATAATATTAGCATTTTTTGGTGGCCTTATATTAAATTTCATGCCTTGTGTTTTGCCGGTAATTTCAATTAAGTTAATAAGTATTTTAGAGCATGCTAAAAGCAGTGTTAAAAAAATTAGAATTGCTTATTTATCAACTATTTTAGGTATAGTATTTTCCTTTACTGCCCTGGCCTTGCTAACATGCATTTTAAGATATTTTGGCAATGAAATTGGCTGGGGAATACAGTTTCAGAATCCTTATTTTTTAATATTTTTAACAATAATTCTAACTATATTTATTGCCAATTTAATAGGATTATTTGAAATTCACATAGGCTCATTTTTAAGTAATCTAATCAATAAGAAAGTCCATAAAAATAAAGAAAAGGAAGATTTATTACATATTATCTTTACTAATTTTCTTTCAGGAATATTAGTTGTTATTCTAGCCACGCCCTGCTCTGCTCCTTTAATTGGAAGTGCTATATCTTTTGCTTTTACTCAAGATTCCTTTACTATATTTACTATTTTTATTTTTATGTCTCTTGGACTTTCTTTGCCTTACTTTATTCTAATAGCCTTTCCTAAATCCATAAAAATACTGCCAAAGCCTGGGGATTGGATGAATAATCTTAAAATATTAATGGCTATTTTCTTATTTATGACAATTATTTGGCTGATATTCATATTAAGCAATAATATTGGATTATTCAGCTCTGCGGTAATTGCATTTTTATTAATTTTTACCATAATATCCTTATTTATTTGCAATAAATTTGAAATTCGCGGCTTAAGAAAGAAAATTTTTATTATCTTACTGTCAATTATAACTTTATATTCACCTATTTTAACTGGTAAATATTCTAAAATCCCTACAAGTCTAAATGACTTATTATGGGTTAAATTTAACCAAGAAAAAATAGTAAATTATGTTAATGAAGGGAAAATTGTTATTATTGATATAACGGCAGATTGGTGCATAAGCTGTAAAGCTAACAAAAGACTAGTTTTAGACAGTAAAGAAATTATTGCACTATTAAATAAAGACAATATTATTGGCATGAGAGGTAATATAACAAAACCCAATAAAATTATATCAAATTTTATGAAATCCCATAATATATATGCCATACCTTTTAATATAGTTTATGGTCCCGGTGCAAAAAATGGCATTAAAACTTCTGAACTTTTAAGTAAAACAAATTTAATTAAAGCCATTAAAACAGCACAATGAAAAAAATATTTTTAACAATTCTGATATTTATTAATATATCATTAAACCTAAATGCAAAAGAAATCAACTCTGATTCAAAAAATAAAATGAATGAATTGGCGGATTATTTAACTCAAGATCGTAAAGCAATTGTTATCATTGACGATTCTCCAAGTAATATTAAGCAATATTTAATGCAAAAATTCAGAGATGATAAAGAAATAATATTGCTATTACTAAAATTAGATGGTAATTTACTTGAATATACAGCAAGCAAAACAAAGAAGGATAAATCTATGGTTCTTGCAGCTGTAAAGCAAAATGGTCTTGCTCTTGAATTTGCTTATGTAGAATTACGTAAAGATTAAAGACATAGTAATGGTAGCAGCACAAGAAAATATAGAGGCATTAGAGTTTGTTTATAAAGCCATGCTTCAAGATAGGGAATTTATTTTAGAAATATTAAAAAAACCTCATAATTAATAATAAAATGACAGATTTAACTAAATTAGATTTAACAAATACTATAAAGGGCTTAAAAGATAGAAGCTTCTCCAGTGTTGAATTAACTAAAGAATATATTAAAAATATTGAAAATCATAGCAAATTAAACGCCTTTATTACCACAACTTTTGATTTAGCCCTAAAACAAGCAGAAATATCGGATCAAAATATTGCAAAAAATAATATCAGAGAATTAGAGGGAATACCTCTGGCTATCAAAGATTTATTTTGCACTAAGGGCATTAGAACTACATCGGCATCAAAAATGTTGGAGAATTTTATACCTCCTTATGAATCAACCGTTACTGATAAATTATGGCAAGCAGGAGCTTTAATGCTCGGTAAAACCAATATGGATGAATTTGCCATGGGATCCGGCAATTTAACTAGTTATTTTGGTGCGGTAATTAACCCTTACAAAAAAAATGGTGACGATAGTGATCTGGTACCAGGTGGCTCCTCTGGAGGCTCAGCTGCTGCAGTTGCAGCTAATTTATGCCTAGCAGCTACCGGAAGTGACACAGGAGGATCAATCAGACAGCCTGCCTCATTTACTAATGTTGTTGGTGTTAAGCCTACATATGGCAGATGTTCACGCTATGGCATGGTTGCTTTTGCTAGCTCTCTTGATCAGGCAGGATTTTTTGCTAAAAATGTTCTTGATAGCGCTTTATTATTAAAAATAATTTGCGGCTATGATGAAAAGGATTCTACTTCAATGGATGTAGCTGTCCCAGATTTTGAGAAAATTATAACTCAAGATATTAAAGGTAAAAAAATTGGTATTGCCAAGGAATACAGAATTGACAATATGCCAAAAGAAATTGAAGATCTATGGCAAAAAGGTATCAATTTACTAAAAGAAAAAGGAGCTGAAATTATTGATATTAGCCTACCTCACACTAAATATGCTCCTGCTGTTTATTATGTTGTTGCTCCTGCGGAATGCTCTTCCAACTTAGCGCGCTATGATGGGGTAAGATATAGCCATAGAACTGACAAAAAAGACATCTCTTTAGAGGAATTATACCAATTAAGCAGAGCAGAAGGTTTTGGAGATGAGGTTAAAAGAAGAATATTAATGGGAACATACGCGCTTTCATCAGGATATTATGATGCTTATTATAAAAAGGCACAAAAAGTTAGAAACTTAATCCTAAAAGACTTTAAAGATGCTTTTGAAAAAGTTGACGCAATATTAACACCAACAACACCAAATGCTGCATTTTCAATAAAGGATGCCAATAAAAATGATGATCCAATTAAAATGTATTTGAATGATGCTTTCACCATACCAGCTAATTTAGCAGGTCTACCAGCAATGTCCGTGCCTTTTGGCTTTGATAATGATGGCTTACCACTTGGGTTACAGGTTATTAGCAAACATTTTGATGAAACTACCATGTTTGATGTTGCTTTAGCTCTTGAAAATAAATAATAAATCTAAATTAATGCCAGAAAATCAAAATTTATTAATAAAAGGATTATTATATAAATCTAATTACAGAGGCTGTAAAGAAACAGATATATTAGTTGGAAAATATGCTAAGACAGTTTTAAATAAAATGAATGAATCTGAATTAAATTTATTTCAAAAATTTATTAATGAAGATGATGCTTATATTTATGATTGGATTTTAGAAAAATCACCCTGCCCAAACCAATATCAAGATTTAATAGTTAAAATTAGAGAATTTCACGATTTATAGCCACATAATTCATTAAGGATGGGGCTTGGTATTACTGTATCGCTTTGATACATTATACCAAGTCTGGTTTTTAAATAGCCTGTACTGTAAAATATTTTTATACTATTAATAATTTGTCAAAAGAAATGCCAAAATCAAAAAAATCACCAGGAACGACTAAGCCTTTAATAATAACATATGAAGAATCTAAAAATAGAGATCATGACTTACTAATTTCAAGCAACAGACCAACCTCAGTAACAGAAAATCAAGGAGACCATGTGTCTCCATATGTATGGATTATATATGGAATAAAAAAAAGAGTAGAGCATATACTTCAATCTGAGATTGAAGAATTATTTAGACACAAAAATAGAAAATCTCTTCGAGAAAAAAGAAGGGGTTTGTATGATTTTGTAAGCCATATTGCAGCTCTTCATCCTAATAACAATAAGGTAAATAAACTTTATGAGAATATTGATTTGGCCTTAGAAGATTATAATGAAAATAGGAATAAAAAGACGAATATTAGAAATAAGATTGAAGAAATTAAGAACTCACCAACAACCCCAATACAGGAAATAAATTTAACTAAACAAGCTATAAGGTCTGAATATAATCAAAATCTTAATTCTATTGAAAGTCTTATTAAAAGAATAGTTAATATTATTCTGACTTTCTATAATCATATACCTTATACATCTTTTAGAAAGCTGAATGCTAAAAAAATAACAGAAGCAATTGATGAAAAAGAATTAAAAAAATTTCAAGCAGAAGATAGAGAGGGAAGCAAGGTAAATCAAAATAAAAATCAGATAGAAGGCATAATTGCAGAGAGTATAGAAATTAAAGACATTCCAGCTGAAAGGGCAAAAATTAAATCACTAATTGAAATAATGGCAGAAGTGATGCATTATCCAGAAATTACAAATGAAGAATTGTTAGGACTTCTTAGGTCTGAAGTAACATCAGGCGGCATAAAACTGGAGAAGGCCCGGGATAATAGCAAAGAAACACTTATTTTATTGCTAGCTAGACATATTTATATTACATTCCTTACCTTTCCAGAATTAAAAGAACGTCTTACGGAAAATACTATTGTAGAATTATTTGTAAATAGAATAATTAAAGGAGGTGAGGACGGGAAATTTGGCTGGCCAAAATTTAAGGATAATGAAAATATACAAGATATTCAAGGTCAAACTATTTTAAAAATCGAAGAATTAAATAAAAGAGCTGAAGAATTAAGCTATATTAAGCGAGAACAATATGAAGAATTAGAATCATCACCTGACGTATACCCTGATGTGAGCAGCGATGAAGAAGATAATCCTGTCAGAAGAAATATTTTACCAGACCTCAATATAGCTGAACAACAAAATTTAGAAAAAACTAAAGAAGAATTAAGGGAAACCAATGAAAAATTAATTGCTGCTTATGTAAGAATAAAAGAATTAGAAAATTTAATAGATCAACCTTTAACAAACCCCAGACAACAAAATATAACCCCACTAAAACCAGATGATAAAAATCTAGAAATTTAATATAAGCGAAAACTTTTATAAATAAATCAATTACTAAAATTTACAATATTATGAAAGAAATTAAAAATAAAATACAAGAATCAATTGATCTAATAAATTCTTCTGATGAATATAAAATATTAAATCGTATTCCTGAGGCATTAGCTAAAAAAGAAGCTAGCGGAAAGATATTTAAAGCCGCATTTATTGATCTTGAAACCACTGGTCTTGATCCAAGGCAAGATGAAATTATTGAAGTTGGAACATTAATTACATCTTTTACCAATGAGGATGGTTTTATTGATATTGATTTTAGCAATAATCAATTACAACAACCAAACGAACCTATAAGTGAAGAGATAACTAAAATAACTGGCATTACTAATGAAGATGTTAAGGGCAAGACTATTGATTGGGACTTGTTAAAAGATCAGCTAAAAAATGTCGATCTTATAATATGTCACAATGCTTATTTTGATAGAAATTTCATGGAATTACAAACTAATATTTCCTTTAAATCCCTAATAGAATCAAAACCTTTTGGCTGTTCTTCACACGGAGTTGATTGGAGGGCTCTTGGCTATGAAGGAGTCAAATTAGAATATCTTAATTTTAAAATGGGATATTTCTATGAAGGACATAGAGCTCTTATTGATTGCTATGCTACTTTAAATCTTTTTATATCAAGACCAGAAGCCTTTCAAGAATTAAAGGAAAAAGTTCGTCAAAAAGAGATTCTGATTTGCGCAACAAATGCTAGTTTCAATAAAAAAGATGAATTAAAGAAAAGAAATTACAGATGGAGCAGCGGAGATGGCGATTTGCCAAAATCTTGGTGGATTACGGTTCCTAAAAAAGAATATGAGGAAGAATTATTATTTCTAAAAAATGAAATTTATAAGAGAGATAATATTGATCTTCCAACCAAAACCATAACTGCAAAAGAAAAATATTCCTATCGTAGTGAGAAATTATAAGAAAGATAAAGAAGATAAGTTTGTTTAATTATTGTAATTTATAGATGGGATTTGGTATTATTAAATATACTTATCAATCGAATCGATAGCGCTAATTAGAGCTGCTAATTTATTTTGACATTCCTCATATTCTTTTTCTGGAATGGAATCATAAACAACCCCCGCCCCAGCCTGAAGATATATTTTATTATTTTTTATTAAAGCTGATCTTAGGGTGATACAGGTTTCCATATCGCCATTACCAGCAAAATAACCAACACATCCGGCATAAAAGCTTCTTTTCTTGTTCTCGATTTCTTCAATAATTTCCATGGCTCTTATTTTTGGCGCTCCTGTGACTGTGCCAGCTGGAAAACCTCCAATCAAAGCATCTAGGGCATCGCAATCATCTTTAATAACTCCTTCAACATTGGAGCTAATATGCATAACATGTGAATAATTCTCAATAATCATTTTTTCTGTTACATTAACAGTTGAAGCTTTAGAAACTCTACCTATATCATGACGCCCTAAATCTATAAGCATTAGATGTTCAGCTAATTCTTTCTTGTCCGAAAGTAAATCTTGAACAATTTCTTTATCTTCTGCTTCATTTTTTCCTCTTTTTCTAGTGCCAGCTAATGGTCTTATAGTTACTTTTTCGTCTTTTAAAGAAACCATAATTTCAGGACTAGAGCCCATAAAGGTAAAATCTGGAAATTGTAAATAAAATAAAAATGGCGAAGGGTTAATTGATCGCAAAGAACGATATAAAGCAAAGCTATTTTCCTGATCAAAATCCGTAGAAGCCCTTAAAGATGGCAATACCTGAAAAATATCCCCTTCAACAATATATTCTTTGGCTTTTTTAACCATATTACAATATTCTTTCTTGCTTGAGGAAAAAGAATAATCGATTTTAGTTTTATTTTGATTATTGTTATTTTTAATAACTACTTCTTGTTTATTGATTAAATTAATAATGTGCTCAATATTTCTCTGAGCTCTTTCATAAGCAAGATCCACATTCAAATTATCATGATAATAAATTGGCGAAGAGATTGTAGCAATATCAAAAAGATTATCAAAAACTATAATGATTTGTGGCCTAATAAAAATACTATCAGGGATATTGATTTCATCTTCCAAATTTCCATCTGGAATTTCCTCCATTAACTTAACCATGTCGTAAGACATATAGCCAAATAGACCCGAAGAAAGAAATTTATGATCTGTGTCAATTTTTGATTCCTCAATAAGATCTCTTAAGGCTTCTATTGGATTAGAATTCTCAATTTTAATGAATTCTGTTGAATTTAAATTAAGATTTCTATTAATGAATGATTTATTTTCTTCAGATTTAAAAACCAAATCAGGCATTAGGCCAATAACAGAATGACGCCCTTTATTAGCACCCTTCTCTACTGATTCATATAAAAAGTGATAATCAGCAAAATATTTTTTGATTTTAAGTAAAGTTTGAACCGGAGTTAAAAGATCGCAAGCTATCTCTTTACTTATAACTACTGATTTTTTGCTTGATTCAAGATTACGCTTAGCTTCCTTTAGGGTTATCATAATTAATTTCCTAGTAATTCATACTTTATTTGAAGAGGATGTCTATTTTGTAAATAAATATTATAATAATTACTTAAAATATTATTACTAAATTTTTGCGCAGAAGCAACTTTAAATTGATTTAAGTCTTTTTTGCTAAATTTTGGATTAATAATATTTCTAATTTTAGCAATTTTGATTATATCACTATTTTGATCAAAATAAGGTCTTGTCACGGAACCAACATCGGAATTAAATATCTCTTTAATAAAATTAATTTCCTTACCATTACCAATAGCATCTTTAGAAAATATTTTACCATAGCGAATTCCTAGGGAATATTTTTTTGCAATTTGTGTTAAAGAAGATTTATTATCAACTAGATCGCTATATATCTTGTCAGCTAAAGAGGTCATATCATTACTTGCTTTTTGTTGCAAAAATAATTTTATCACATCATTTTTAACTTCTGACAATTGCCTATCTCTAGCCGGAGAAATTTTTTGCACCAATAAGGCGTAATATTTAGAATTAGCTTTTGAGTAAAATAATTCAGATACTTCATTTTGGGGAAAATTAAAGCTATTATTGGCAAAGCCAGCTAAATTAAGAGGTGTTACTACATCTTTATTTCTAATATCATATCCAGTTTCAGCAAAATTATTTAAATTCTTTAACTTGATTTTAGGATTATTTAAAACTGACTCTAAGGAATTGGAGGTTAAAAGCATGTCGTCAATTTCCTCAATTTTAGCTATTAAAGCCTCTTCTTTCCTTTTGTATAAAAGGCTCTTTTTAATCTCGGATTTGAGCTTGCTGGTTAATGCCTGCTTAGATTTAGCATTTTCTTTTAATAGATAAAAAACATGAAAACCTAAATCACTTTTAATAACATCACTATTATTATTGACCTTAAGTGCAAATACCTTATCTTGAATTTGAGGCAAAAGATCTGATCTTTTAATGTTGTTCATCAATAAATCACCCTCTTGACGCTGCTGCATCTTGGAAGATAATCTTAAAAAAGTTTGTTTTTTGTTATTCTGAGAATTTTTATTTAACTCAAGCAAAAATGAATTTGCTTCATCCTCATCACCAAAAACAATATGATAAAAATTCTTAGATGATTCAATATCATAATCAGAATTATTGTTATAATATTCTAGAATTTGCTGATTAGTTACATTAATATTAGGCAAAATATCATTAATGCTAAATTCAATGTAAGAAACATTTCTTAATTCTGGAAGACTAAAATTTTTCTGATTTTCCTGGAAAAAATCGGCTAATTCCTTATCTTGTGGCTTTTTTGATTGCTTTATATTGTTTCTGGATATTGTTATAACATTAGCGTTTCTTTTTTGATTTTGATATTTATAAATATCTTCCATTATTTTGCTATTGTTAATTTGATGATATTGTAGGGAGCCCTTAACAATATTATTAACAATATTATCAGATAGATCATCTATAAAATCTTTTTCTGTTAGATTATTTTCTCTTAAATAATTAATAAATACATTGCGGTCAAAACCACCATTTTCAGCTTGAAAAGATGGTTCTTGCGCAATTGATTGTAAGATTAATTCTTGATCTGGATAAAGACCAAAATCGTCTTTTACAATATTGATATAGCGCTTTATAATTAAATCATTTAGAACCTGAAACCTAAAATTTTTTGAATTAAGATATTGCAAGGCTTCTTGACTTGGATTGATTTTATATATTCTGTTTTTACTGTCTCTTAAATGTTTAGCAAATTCATTATAGGAAATTTCTTGCTTATCAATTTTAGCTATCCATGCCTTTGAGCCACCAAGAAGAAAATCCCCAACACCAAAAGCAACAAAGGATAGAGCTACAAAACTCAAGAATATCTTAAAGAAAATATTTTTAGTAAGATTACGAAATTTTTCCATTTTATATATAAATTTTACATTACGGCATAGCAAAGCTGACAAAATAACTTCAGCTTACTAAGAGATATTTTGAGTGCTATAAAATTATAAATTCTTCAGCCAGTTAAACCCTAGAATAATATAGTTGTCCTGACATAACTTCCTGAAAAATCTAGATCTCTATAATTAATATTTGAGAGAATTATAAAATTATAAAATTATTTTTCAAGAAAAATAGGGAGATAGGTTTTTTATTTAAGCGTAGCTTAAAATAACCTTTAGGGAAAAAAGTTTTTATGTAAATTAAGAAAAATTGTTATTTTACTATCTTTACTTTATAAAATTGATAGGCCTTTAGAAGAGATAAACTATCTTAAACCTTTTTAAGGTTTTACTTATGGTGTTTGATTTTGGCTGTTGACAAAATCTTGAGTAATGGTTTTTAAGTTAAATAATATTAAAATTACCTTATTTATATTATAAAAATAATCAAAAAGCTTGTAATCTGTTTAATCTTATGATATACTTATTATTGGAGATAAATAAATTATAAATACTTCTAATTTTTAAGAAGTTTTTTTAATTAAATAATATCGCTTTAACTAATCTAGTAACTCACTAATTTTAGAAGTTAAAATGTTATAATATCTATAAATATTAATAAATTATAAAGAAAATGCCTAATATAAAAGATACAGGACAAGATTCAGAACAAAATATAAGTCCAACACAAACTACAGAATCAGAGCAAGATACAGCAATGCCAACTGAAACAAAAGAAAGGGAAGTAAAAGAGCAACCTAATATCCTTCATGATATGCCTGAAGATTTTAAACCTGAAGTTGCTAGTTTTTTGAATCAACAAGACTCAGCTAGATTGGCATCTATAGCAAAAGGAAGAAAATACGACTGGAGAAATTTACCTGGCGCTGATGCTATTGTAACCATACCATCAACTGTAACTACTACTGAAGATCTTCTAAGGATATTAGATCAATATAAACACTCTGATTCAAAAGAAGATAATAAGTCAAATCCTAAAAATAATATTATAAGTCTTAACCTTAACGAATTCGGAGGTGTGGTTACAGATGAATTACTGAAAACAATATCAGGTCGGCTACCAAACCTAAAAACTCTTAATCTTTTTGGGTGCAGGGCAATAACAGATGCTGGCCTTGAGCATTTACGCCGCTTGCCATTGCAAACCCTTAATCTTCGTAGGTGCAAGGCAATAACAGATGCTGGCCTTGCTCATTTACGCGGCTTAACATCATTGCAAACTCTTCTTCTTTCTGAGTGCGAGGCAATAACAGATGCTGGCCTTGCTCATTTATCTGCCTTAGCATCATTGCAAACTCTTGATCTTGCTTGGTGCACAGCAATAACAGATGCTGGCCTTGATAATTTATCTGCCTTAACATCATTGCAAACTCTTGATCTTACTTGGTGTACAGCAATAACAGATGCTGGCCTTGA
>CAJQHT010000062.1 GCA_905478245.1 uncultured Rickettsiales bacterium
CTCGTTTTTTATAATTTTTCTCTAAAAAATATTTTGAATATAAACTATTTAAAATTGGATTTCTAGTATTTGACCAAACCGACATCACAGCCAGTAACAATCTAACAATAAATACAGCAAATAACACAGACCTTAAAGGAGCATTAATTAACAGTAAAACAGATAATCTAACAATAAACACAGCTACTCTTACCTATAGCGATATAATAGACACAGAAATACAAGAAAGCAGCAGCTTTGGCATTAGTACTAACATATCAGTGGGACAACATTCCAAAAACCCAGATGCAAGCAATCCAAATCAAGATAAAAGCTATTATCCAGATGGCTCAACTACTTTATCAATGGCTAATAATGGTTATGAAAAAGAACAAATCACCAGAGCTACAATAGGAAGTGGTATCATTAATATAACCAATAACAATAATCAAACACAAGATATCACCAGCCTCAATAGAAACATAAACAAAAACCAAGAAATAACCAAAGACACCATAACAGGAGCACTTAACATACAAACAACAATTGACAATAGAATAATCGGAGCCATAATTGGAAATGAAGGAGCACAGGATAGTTTGGTTAAGACTATTACTAATGCACCGGGGAATACTTTTGAAACCGCTAAACAATTAAGTGATTTGACAGGAATGATTCCAGGGAGCCCTGTTTGGGTTAGTAGATATATTGATGCCAATAATATAGAAATAAAAAATGGTGAGCCAATTAATCATCCAGCCCCCAATTTATTAACAGGATTCTGGGATAAGCCGTGGGAAAATCCAAGTGTTGGTAGAGCAGATGCCGAATGTAAGAATAGTACTTTATGTAAGAATTTTGCTTCAGACGAAGCTTATCATTTGCAAGCTCTTCATTATTTAGTTCCGGGCTTTAAATCATTTTCTCAGTATCATGATTCCGCTATGATAAATAAAGAAACAGGAGAAGAATTTGGTGCTGATTACAAATTTATTTCAATATTTTCATATCTACCAGCAAATTATTATGGTGCAATTGGAACAATGATAGATTTTAGAAATATGGATAATGGTCAATCCAATAATTCTACTTCGCAAAATAAATATTAAGCAAAACAATGTTTTTAAAAAATTTGAATAAAAATCTGTTATTAATATCAATTACTTTACTATTTAGTTGTTCAATAGAGAATAGATTCGTAAAAAGAGATCTAGTTAATCTTTCAACTCTTGGAGTGTCAAAATTCTTTACTCACAATGATTATGAGTTCTGTAAAAAAATTGATCCAAATTTTATCATTTATAAAAATGGCGTTAATCCGACCAGAACTTGCATTCATTATGGTTATTATAAATGTCATATAGAAAATTACTGTAAAGGTGATAAAGATTGTGAGAATGATGTTAAGCGATACTGGATTGCAGACTGGAAAGATAAATATGGTAATTGGACTGATCCCGTTGAAGCTACAAAAACTTATTGTGAAAGAATAAAAAAACAATGTGATTTGGCTGAATATGGTGATCAGACTTGTAGAAAATAGCATTAAAATTAACACTTAAGTTTACTTTTTAATTTTTTTATATTACATTTATTTATAGTTTTTTAGATTATTAACATTTTTTATATTAGAAATGAAATTTTTATTACCGCTAACTCTTTTAATTGCTTTTTTTATTTCCAACGCTAATGCAAGCAATAGTCTTGATAGCATATTCTTTAAACCAGAATCAAAAGAAATCATAAGTAAAACTTCTTATAATTATACTGATGACACTTATATAGATGATGTAGATGACAAGCAAGAGGATCGAAAGCAAACAGCAAGGGAAGAAATATCAATCGGGATAACTAAAAAGCTTCATGTTGATTTAGAGATTTCTTATGTAAATGAAAACAATAAGGATGCTGGTACTAGTATTGATCAATCTGATAGTGTTAGCAATAATGGATTTACGAATCCAAAAATTTCTTTACACTACAGAATAGCGGATAAAATAAATAATGGTTATTTTTCAGACGTAAAACTTGCCTATTCTCCAAATATAATTAATAGTAAACTTGGTGACAGCAAAAAAGGTGGTAATGTAGCAAGTGGAAGAAGTGAATATGAAGTCGCTGGTTCATATGGTATGATGTTTGATAAAGTTTCATTTAAAGTTGATTTATCGGTAAGATATCTGGATGATGCTAAAATAGAATCAATGTATGATCACGTCTTTGAAAAAACTGATTCAAGTTTAGATACTGAATTTGGAGTAACTGGTCAATATAGATTTAACAAAAACCTTTCTCTTAATGCCTCACTATCACAATTATTAAGAGGATCTTTCAAGATTGATAAAGCTAATAAAATTGTAGGAAGAGATGAGGTTAATATAGGAACGCAATTGAATTACTCAATAGTTCCAGATAAAGCGTTAATATCTATTGCCTATAATTATGTTACCGTTGAAGATGTTTATAATACTGATTCAACAGGAACTGTCGTCACTTCTAGCGATAGAAATAGAGACGAAATAGAAGTTTCATTTAAATATAAATTCTAGTTGGTAAATTGAATAATTTACCTTGCAATCAAAAATAACTCTATATCTGTCCTAAATAAATAATCTAACTTCATATTTTTTGCTTAAAATTATAAAAAACCTCGCGAAATATAAGTATACTGACGACTTGTTTTTATAATTTTTATCTAAAAACATCTACCCACAACTATTCATTAAATAGAATAAAAACTTTACAAACAAATAAAGGGGTTATATAGTATGGCTCTTTTGGGGCTATTATACCAATTCCCATCTTTAAAATTAAGTTAAAATAATAAATAATCTAACTTCGTATTTTTTGCTTAAAATTACAAAAAGATTTGCTGAAATATGATTATGTTGGCGACTTGTTTTTTATTATTTTTATCTAAAAAATATTTTGCCTGTATTATTCATTAAAGATAGGAATTGGTGCTAGATCTCAATATAATTACTAAAAAATTCTAACAATGATTAAAATTAAGGATCTGTCGATTGCATTTACGGGACATCAAATTTTTGAAGATGTTAATATAACTTTCAATCGTGGTGAAAAAATCGGTTGTATTGGTCGCAATGGAAGTGGGAAAAGTACGTTTTTAAAACTAATCCTAAATCAATTAGAGCCAGACAGTGGAGTGGTGGAGGTTCCTAAGAGTTATAAGATTGGGCATTTGGCACAGCATATTAAATTTACTAAAGACACGGTAATTGACGAAGTTTGCAGTATTTTGCCTATTGATCGTGAATATGAGGGCTGGAAAGGTGAGATTATCCTTGAGGGGCTTGGATTTTCTGCAGAAGAGATCATGAAACACCCATCTGAATTTTCTGGTGGCTATCAGGTTAAAATTAATTTGGCAAAGCTGCTTTTGGATGAGCCAAATATGTTGCTATTAGATGAGCCAACTAACTATCTAGATATCCACTCTGTTAGATGGTTGAAAAGATTTCTTAATGATTGGGAAAATGAGTTGATTTTAATTACTCATGACCGTGCTTTTATGGATAGTATCATTAATAGCACTTTAATAATTCATCGTGGTAATTTTAGGAAAACTCCGGGAAATACTAAGAATGTTCGTGAGAAAATTGCTGCTGAAGAAGAGATTTATGAGAAAACTAGAATTAATGAAGATAAAAAACGTGACAAGACACAAGCATGGATTGATAGATTTGGAGCAAAGGCCAGTATGGCAAGTCGAGCTCAGTCGAAAATGAAGATGCTTAACAAGCAAGATGTGAAGGAAAAACTCGATCATGTTGCTACTTTAGATTTTGATTTTAGATATCTGCCTTACAATACCAAGGAAAACATGATTGAGGTTAATAAACTATCCTTTGGTTATGATGCTGGTAAAACGCTAATTGATGATTTATCATTTAAAATTGGTTTGCGTGATAAAATTTGTATTATTGGTAAAAATGGCAAAGGTAAGTCTACTTTGCTGAAACTTATTAATGGCGATTTAAATTCTGTTTCTGGAAGCTCTTCAGTCTATAATAAAACACAAATTGGTTATTTTGGGCAGATGAATATTGATCGCCTTGATCCAGAAAAGAGTATTTATGAGGAGATGCAAAAATATGTTCCAGATATTTCTCAGACTGAAGTAAGGAGGACTTGTGGAAATATGATGTTCTCAGGAACTTTGTCAAATAAATTGATTAAAATCCTTTCTGGAGGTGAGAAGAGCAGGGTTATGCTTGGTAAAATTTTACTTAAACCGTCTAATTTATTGCTTCTTGATGAACCTACTAATCACCTTGACATGGAATCTTGTGATTCACTTCTTCAGGCGATTAAGAATTTTAAGGGGTCATTATTAATGGTAACGCATGACGAATACTTCCTAAAAGAAGTTGCTAATAAATTGATTGTTTTTGATGATGATAAAACTTTCTTGTTTGATGGTGGATATGATGATTTCTTGGAGAAAATTGGCTGGAGTGATGAATAGAAAATAAAGAAGGTGATATAACAGAATATTTTTTAGATAAAAATTATAAAAAACTTGTCTGTAATATAGTCATATTGCACGAGGCTTTTTATGATTTTAGGCAAAAAATACGAAGTTAGATTATTTGTTATCTTAACCCATTTTAAAGATGGGATTTGGTATTAGGAAGCCTTTTTTAGATAAATAAATAATCGGGAATAACCACAACGCAAACCCGGCGTTTTTAGCTTATTTTCCAGTGGTGGATGTTGTATTTAGCCAAATTCCCGACTAACCTATGATATTAAATTAATTATTTTTTGATTCAAATAATTTTAATAAATATTCTATATTGAGCACTTATTTTCTTAAATTGTATAAAAATGATCAGATTCTACCGAAGATTAGAATAATAATATCTTTAATATTGGTTCTTTTGTTTTTAGAATATTTGTTAAAGATAGAATTTGGTATTAGTTGTTTATTTTTTTACCTTTTTTATATAGATAAAAGTTATGATAAAGCATATTAACAGGCAGGCAATTAGAGAAATATGTAAATATTCTTTGATTAACTCCTTATTGTCTCCAATTAGAAAGCCAAGATAAGTTAAAATTGTACACCAGATAAATGCTCCAAGGGTGGTATAGATTGAAAAAATAATAATATTCATTCGAGCAATTCCTGCTGGTAGTGAAATATATTGGCGTATTAAGGGGATCAATCTGCCAATAAATGTTGAAATATGGCCGTGTTTTTTGAAATATTCTTCTATTTTTATGATGGTGCCTGGTTTTATGAAAAAATATTTTCCTATTTTAAATAAAATTGCCCTTCCAAAAGAAACTGCAATAAAATAATTAAATAAAGCTCCAGCAAGGCTACCAAAAGTGCCCATAAATATTACTAAATATATATTGAATGTGCCAGTAGCTGCTGATATTCCGGCTGGAATCATGATTATTTCACTAGGAACTGGAAAAAAAGTACTTTCCAAAAACATACCAATAAATATTCCTAGATAGCCTATTTTTTCAATAAAAATAACCAGATAATTTAAAATTAAATCAAAATAATTAGTTAATATTTCCATATTATTTTAATAATTTATCTATAAATGAATTTAATTGATCTTTTTTATATCTTTTAATGCGGTAGCTATTAATGATTTCTTCTATTTTTTTGTAAGATTCTTCTAAATCATCATTAATTACGATAAAATCATATTCATTATAATGACTAACTTCATTCTTTGCTTCTTTCATTCTATTTTCTACAGTTTTAGCATCATCTTGAGCTCTGGATTCTAATCTTTTTTGTAAAATTTCAATGGAGGGTGGTAAGATAAATATTTTTAAAATATTTTTTGAATCAAATTTTTCTAATATTTGTCTAGCACCTTGCCAATCAATATCAAATAATACATCTTTACCATTCTTTAATTGATCGGTAACATATTTTTTAGGAGTGCCATAATGATTGCTAAAAATTTTAGCATGTTCCAAAAATTCCTCTTGTTTAATTAATTCTTGATATTTTTCCTCATCTATAAAGAAATAGTCTTGACCATTTATTTCTTTTGATCTTTTTTTGCGGGTAGTTGCAGATATTGAGAGGGTGACATTTTCATCATTCTTAATAATCATGTCGCATAGGCTGGATTTTCCAGCTCCTGATGGCGAAGAAATAATTATTAAAAAAGGATCATGTTCAAATTGCATTAATTATAGATAAATTTAATCTTTTACTATTAATCTTTTACTAGGGCGATATCCGGAGCGTCAATGGCTTTCATGCCAACAACGTGATACCCAGCATCAACATGCATAATTTCACCAGTTACACCACCAGAAAGATCGCTTAATAAGAAAGCGGCAGCTCCGCCGGCATCTTCTAAGGATATATTCTTTTTTAAAGGTGCATTACATTCATTCCATTTAAAAATATATCTAAAATCTCCTATGCCGCTAGCAGCAAGGGTTTTTACCGGCCCTGCTGAAATTCCATTTACTCTAATATTTTCTTTACCAAGATCAGAAGCAAGATATTTTACGCTAGCTTCTAATGCTGCCTTGGCAACACCCATAACATTATAATGAGGTATAACTTTTTCAGCGCCATAATAACTTAAAGTTATAATATTTCCTCCCCCTGCTTTTTTCATTAATTCTTCCGCTCCCCTTGAAACTACAACTAAAGAATAGGCAGAAATATTCATGGTATTTAAGAAGTTTTCTTTTGAGGTTTCAACATATCTGCCTCTTAATTCATCTTTATCTGAATAGGCAATGGCATGTACTAAAAAATCTAATTTACCCCATGTTTTTTCTAAAGATTTAAAAACAGCATCAACTGAATCTTGATCGGTTACATCGCAAGGAAGAACAATGTTAGAATCAAGAGAGCTAGCTAATGGTTCAACTCTTTTTTTAAGTGCCTCTCCTTGATAAGTAAATGCAAGTTCAGCACCATATTTTCTGGCCTCTTTAGCTATTCCCCATGCGATAGATCTGTTATTGGCAACTCCCATTATAAGACCTTTTTTTCCTTTTAATATAGTCATTTTTGCAGTTTATTTAATTATTATAAAGCCAAGGTAAATCTTGACTATTTTTAAGTTCGAAGTCAGTTATTTTTTGCTCTTTATCTAGGGTTAAAGCAATATCATCTAGTCCTTCAATTAGGCATTTTTTTCTAAAATTATCTATTTTAAAATTAATTTCATTATTGTCAGCTGTTGTAACTTTATTATTTTCTAAATTTACAGTAATTTTTTGAGTAGATTCAGATGTTGATTTTAGAAGGTTTTCTACTATTTTGTTATCTAATATTATTGGTAATATGCCATTTTTGAAGCAATTATTATAAAAAATATCAGCAAAAGATGGTGCTATGATACATTTTATACCAAAATCAATTAAGGACCAAGGTGCATGTTCTCTGCTGGAGCCGCAACCAAAATTATCGCCAGCAATAAGAATTTTAGTATTTTGATATTCTTCTTTATTTAAAATGAAATCTTTGATTTTGTTACCTTCTTTATCATAACGCATTTCAAAAAATAAACTTTTTCCAAGACCGGTTCTTTTAATGGTTTTTAGAAATTGCTTTGGAATAATCATGTCGGTATCGATATTGATTAGATCCAAAGGTGCTGCAATTGCTGTTAATGTTGTAAATTTTTCCATAATTTTAGTAATCTTGATTTAATTGAATTATTATTATTGCAAGTAATTAATTAAATATCAATAAAAATTGCTAATTTGTTTAAAGATTGAACTTAATATCATAATCTATTTTAATGTCGAAAAATATCAAAATCAAAACCTTCTAAATCTAATGCAGTTCTGGTTTGAATAAAATTAAAACATTTTTGAGCTAAATCTAGTCTTTTTTCTCTTTTTAGCATTATATCTAGCCTTTCTTTGATTCGATGTAGATATAAAACATCAGAAGCAGCATATTTTATCTGCTCTTTGCTGATTTCGGCATTTCCCCAGTCAGAAGATTGTTGTTTTTTTGATAATTCTACTTTTATGAGTTCTTCAGCAAGAACTTTTAAGCCATGATTATCTGTGTAGGTTCTGCATAATTTTGAAGCAATTTTGGTACAATAAATATTTTCTAGATCAATATCGAAGCTGTGTTTTAAGATGGCTACATCAAATCTGGCATAATGAAATATTTTTAGAACCTTTTTATCTTCCAAAATTCTTCTTAAATTTGGTGCAGTAAAATTATCTTTGTCAAATTGCACTAAATGAGCATTGCCGTCGCCGCTTGAAATTTGAGCTACACAAAGCCTATCTCTTTTGCTAATTAGGCCCATTGTTTCTGTGTCAATTGCAACTGAATTTCCTAGATTTAAATCGCTTGGAAGATCATTTTTATAGAGAAAATTTGTCATTTTATTAATTTTTGAATTAAATTATTGTTAATTAGAGGTAAATTATTGTCTATTTCTAGCATTTCATCCATATTTGCATTACAGTGTAATATTAGATCGCATCCTGCTGCTATTGTTTTCTTAGTTCTGTCAGCGAAAGATCCGGGTAGGGCTTTCATTGATAAATCATCGCTCATTAGAATGTTGTTAAAGCCAATTTTATTTCTGATAATCTGAATGGCTTTTTTTGAGATTGTGGCTGGCATTTCTTTATCTATTTTATTATAAAGAATATGAGCTGTCATGGCAAATTTTTGATCTCGTAATTTAACAAAGGGTATGAAATCAGTTTTTTCTAATTCCTCTAGGTCAGTATTTACAATTGGCAAATTCTCGTGACTGTCAAGAGTGGCTCTGCCATGACCTGGAATATGTTTAATGACTGGATAAACATTATTTTGAAGTAAGGCTTTGCAAGTTTCATTTGCTAAATCATAGATTTGATCTATATCTGATCCGTAAGCTCTATCACCAATAATATCATGAGTTTCTTTTTGTAAAATATCAATTAATGGTGCACAATTAACATTAATACCAATTTGTGATAGATTTAGGGCAATATTTTGATAATTTTCAAAACATTCTTTTTTTGCTTGTTCTTTTTTGCCTGATTCGTAGATCTTGCCGAAATATTGAGCTGAGGGATATTTTGGCCATTCATCATTATTAGCATTAAGGCGAGCAACTCTGCCACCTTCTTGATCTATTAATATTAAAATTTCACCCTGCATTAATTCACGTAAAGAATCTGTTAATTGCTTGACTTGTGTTTTATTTTTAATGTTTCTGGCAAATAGAATGAAGCCAATTGGACCGGATTCTTTAAAAAAATCTTTCTCTTTATCTGTTAATTCTGTAGTTTTTAGACCGTATATTACTGGTTTTTTTATATTTTTATTTTGAGCAATTTTTTCCAGTAAATTCATAAAAGTTATAAAATTTCTATTATAAAATTCCCTTGGTAGAAGAAATTTGTCCAGATTTTCTTTCATCAATTTCTACGGCAATTCGAAGAGATTTTGCTAGAGCTTTAAAACAAGATTCAACGATATGATGACTATTTATGCCATAGATATTTTCAACATGTAAGTTACAGCCAAGAGCATTAGCAAAGGCATAGAACCATTCACGAAATAATTCCGTATCCATTGAGCCAACTTTTTCAATTTTTAGATCTACATTCCAAACTGGATAGGCTCTACCGCAAATATCTAATACAATTCTTGTTAATGTTTCATCCATTGGCACGTAAAAGAAAGCAAAGCGATTTATACCTTTTTTATCACCTAAAGCCTTTTTGATGGCTGTTCCTAGTGCTATAGCGCAATCCTCTGTGACATGGTGAAAATCAACATGAAGATCGCCATCAATTTTGATATCAAGATCAATAAGGCTGTGACAAGATATTTGTTCCATCATATGGTCTAAAAAACCAATTCCAGTGTCAATATTATGCTTTCCTGAGCCGTCAAGATTAACCTTGACGTCAATTTTTGTTTCTTTTGTGTCTCTTTTTACTTGAGCTATTCTCATTTTAATATATTTAAGAATTTAAATTTTTAGCAACAAAATCCCAATTTACTAATTTTTCTAAAAATACATTCATATAATTAGGACGAGCATTTTGATAATCTAAATAATAAGCATGCTCCCAAACATCCATAGTTAATAATGGTTTAGCATTTGTTGTAAGTGGTGTTTGAGCATTCGCAGTTTTAGTTATTTTTAATTTTCTATCTTCTAAAACTAACCAAGCCCAACCAGAGCCAAATTGTGTTGCTCCTGCATTCTTAAATTGAGTAGCAAATTCTTCATATGAGCCAAAATCAGTTTCAATTTTAGCCAAAACCTCTCCTTTTGGTTTGCCGCCGCCATTTGCTGACATTGAATTCCAATAAAAACTATGATTCCAAACTTGCGCAGCATTATTAAAAATACCAGCTTTGGTAGAATCGTTAGCTGAGATTTGAATAATTTCTTCAAGTGTTTTTCCAGCTAGATCTGTATTTTCTATTAATTTATTTAAATTTACGACATAAGCATTATGATGTTTGCCATAATGAAAATTTAAAGTTTCTTCAGATATATGTGGAGCTAAGGCGTTTCTTGCATAAGGCAGATCAGGTAATGTAATAGACATGTTTCTTTCTTTATTATTGTTGTTAAATAAAAACCCAGCGGTTTTTTTGTAAGTTAAAATTGATAATCCAGTAAATAATCCAATAAGAGTTGTTTTTTTTAGAAAATTTCTTCTGGATTGTAACATATATTTATTAATTAATAATTAAATGTAGAGAATATTTTGTTATAAGTCAATATCATTAATGAAGTTTAATAGATTTTTAGACATTATTTCATGGCTAAAATTATTTATTAAATCCTGATAGGCATTTTGTGAAATATTATTTAGATTGTCAATATTTTTATAAGAATTTTGCATTTCTGTAAATATGGAATTTAGATTGTTGGAATCAAATAAAAATCCTGTCTTGTTGTTTTTGATAATTTCCTTTGGACCGCTAACATTTGATGATATGACTGGTGTTAAATAATTAAATGACTCCAAGATGGCAAGACCAAATGATTCCTTGTTGCTGCTTTGTAAAAAAATATCAATTTTATTAAAAAAATCTTCTTTTTTACTTATCCAGCCGATGAATTTTACTTGATTTTCTATATTGAATTTATGACATAGATTCAGTAATCTTTCTTTCTCTTCTCCTTCTCCTGCTATTAGAAGTTGAGAATTTTGATTAATTTTGCGTTGAAATTGCGCAAATGATTCAACGGCAAGATCAATATTTTTTTCTTTGGATAATCTAGACATCATGCCAAAAGTGAATATGTTAGTTTCCTTTTTAGCTTTTTTATTAAATTTTACTATTTTAATGCCGTTATAAATAGTTTTGGCAATAATTTTAGAATTTTTTTCTTTGATATTTTTTGTGATATGGTTAGCAACTCCGACAGCATAATCAAAATTAAGTAATCTTTTAACATTACCGCCATGGCTGACGGCTAAAGTTTTATTTTTGATGCGAAAAATATTTTTTAATATATTGATAATGGAAAAAACACGACCATTATGACCAATAATTAAATCTGGCTGATATTTTTTAACAAGAAAATATAATTTTATAGTAGCAAATAAATCAAAATGACCCTTAATATTTAAGTTTATTCTGCTAATATCGTTATTTTCAATTTCTTTATTATGGGGAAAATTTTTAGAGGTTAGGCAGATAATTTTATAATTTTTATCTGATTTTATTATGTTGGAATAGTCAAGAAATACTGATTCTAGACCTCCCTTTACATTACTCTGAACTATGTTAAATATAATTTTTGACATTACTGGTTTTTTAAATTTTGCCTTGATTTATAAAGAATATCATATAATATTTTATTAACAATAACTAATTTATATAACTAGCTTATAAAAAATCATGACTGATAAAAGACCTTTATCTCCACATATACATATTTACAAACCGCAAATTACATCTATTACATCAATATTACATAGAATTACAGGTTTTGCTCTTTATATTGGGGTTGTTTTATTATGTATTTTGATATCATCTTATGTTTATCAAACAAATATTATGGATCAGCAATATAAATGCGATTGCGCTATATTAAGATCGATAACCTATTTCATAATGTTTTGTTGGGCTTTTGCTCTTTATTATCATTTATGTAATGGTATAAGACATTTATTTTGGGATATTGGCAAGGGTTTTGACATTGATGTAACTAAAAAAACAGGTTTTGCAGTTATATTTATTTCTCTTCTTTTTACATCATTAAGTCTCGCTTTTGTATTTATTAATCAATAATCAATAATTTTATGAGTAAAAAAATAGCTGATTCTACAAAGACAGGCTCTCATCACTGGATTATGCAAAGAATATCAGCAATAGCACTGATTCCACTTGTTATTTGGTTGGTAATATCTTTTTTACAGATAGCTCATGACCCAGCAAATTATTTGCCGATATTTTTCTCTTATCCTTTAAATACATTTTTGGCGATTTTATTTATAATATTTTCACTTTATCATGGCAGTTTAGGCATGAGAACTATTATAGAAGATTATGTCTCAAATCATTTTCAAAGACATTTTTACATAATATTAGTTAATTTTATTTCGATATTTGCGGCAGTTTGCGTGATTATTTCTATAATAAAATTACATATTGTTGGATAAATTTTAAAATAAAAATATGACTGAAACAAAATTAGGAAATTACGATATTATTGATCATGAATTTGATGTTATAGTTGTTGGTGCTGGCGGTGCTGGACTTAGAGCTACATTTGGCATGGCTCAAAAGGGTTTAAAAACTGCTTGTATTAGTAAAGTTTTTCCAACTAGATCACACACGGTTGCAGCTCAGGGAGGAATTTCTGCTGCCTTAGGTAATGTTGATGAGGATGATTGGAGATGGCATATGTATGACACCATCAAAGGTTCTGATTGGCTTGGTGATCAAGACGCAATAGAATATATGTGCCGTGAAGCTCCGGAAGCTATTATCGAATTAGAACATTATGGTGTGCCATTTTCTAGAACAAAAGAAGGAAAAATCTATCAAAGACCATTTGGTGGCATGACTAAAGAATATGGTGAGGGTGGTGCAGCTCAAAGAACATGTTGTGCGGCAGATAGAACTGGACATGCAATTTTACATACTCTTTATCAGCAATCTTTAAGGTATGATGCTCAATTTTTTATTGAATATTTTGCTATAGATTTAATCATGGAAGACGGTGTTTGTAGGGGTGTTGTTGCCCTTAATCTTACTGATGGAAAATTACATAGATTTAAAGCTCATAGTGTAGTTTTGGCTACTGGGGGATATGGAAGAGCTTATTTTTCTGCAACTTCTGCTCATACCTGTACAGGAGATGGTAATGCCATGGCTGTAAGAGCTGGAATTGCGATGCAAGATATGGAGTTTGTGCAATTTCATCCAACTGGAATATATGGTGCTGGCTGTTTAATCACAGAAGGATCAAGAGGTGAGGGTGGTTATCTTGTTAATTCAGAAGGGGAAAGATTTATGGAAAGATATGCTCCTTCAGCTAAAGATCTAGCTAGTAGGGATGTTGTATCTCGATCTATGACAATGGAAATTAATGCCGGTAGAGGTGTCGGACCTAATAAGGATCATATTTATTTACATTTAGACCATCTTGATGCTAAAGTTTTACATGAAAAATTACCTGGAATTTCAGAAAGTGCTAAAATATTTGCTGGAGTAGATGTCACTAAGGAGCCAATACCAGTTATACCAACTGTTCATTATAATATGGGTGGAGTACCAACAAATATTCATGGAGAGGTTGTAAAATTAGATAGCAAAAATAAAATGCAAATAGTTGAAGGCTTAATGGCCATTGGTGAGGCTGCTTGCGTTTCAGTTCATGGTGCCAATAGACTTGGTTCGAATTCATTGCTAGATTTAGTGGTATTTGGTAGAGCTGCAGCTATAAAAGCAGCGCAGGTTATTAAATTAGATACTCCTCATAAAGCCTTTAAAAAGGATGCTGGTATTAATTCCATTGAAAGGCTTGATAAAATTAGAAATGCTAAAGGTAAAATAAAAGTTGCTGATTTAAGGCTAGAAATGCAAAAATCTATGCAAAATAATGCTGCGGTATTTAGGGAAGAATCTACCTTGAAAAAAGGAGTTAAGGAAATGCATGAAATTTATGATAAATTTTCTGATATTAAAATTGAAGATCGTGGTCTTATTTGGAATAGTGATCTAGTAGAAGCCCTAGAGCTTGATAATTTAAGATCGCAAGCTTTGATAACTATTTCTTCAGCCTTAAATAGAAAAGAGAGTAGGGGTGCTCACGCTAGAGAAGATTACCAAGAAAGAGATGATAAAAATTGGATGAAACATAGTTTAACTAGTCTTGACAATAAAGGAAAAATAGAAATTAACTATAGAGAGGTTGTTTTGGACGCAAAAAGTGACGATGTTCAAGCATTTCCTCCTAAAAAAAGAGTTTACTAATTATTATTTAATAAATTTCAAAAAATATGGTACAATTAAGCTTACCACAAAATTCTAAAATTGATAAAAAAGCAGGAAAAACACATAAAGCTGCAAAAAATGCTAAAAACATCAAAATAGTAGAAATCTATCGTTATGACCCAGAGGATAAAGATAAAAAAAATCCTCACATAGATAAATTTGAAGTTGATCTTGATTTATGTGGTCCCATGGTTTTAGATTTATTAATAAAAATTAAAGGAGAGCAAGATGGCTCCTTAACTTTTAGAAAATCTTGCAGGGAGGGCATATGTGGTTCTTGCTCTATGAATATTGATGGTACCAATACTCTGGCTTGCACAAAATCAATAGGTGAATGTAATGATGTTATTAAAATCTATCCGTTGCCCCATATGCCAGTCATTAAAGACCTTGTTTCTGACTTAACTCACTTTTATGAGCAATATAAATCAGTTGAGCCTTGGTTGCAAGCAGAAGAACCTCTCAATAAAAAACAAGAAAGATTACAGACTCCGGAAGAAAGGGAGAAGCTAAATGGCTTGTATGAATGTATTCTATGCGCCTGCTGCTCTACATCTTGCCCTAGCTATTGGTGGAATGGTGATGAATATTTAGGGCCAGCAACTTTATTGCAGTCTTATCGCTTTATTGCTGACTCTAGAGATGAAGCAACTGATAAAAGACTTGATAATATGGAGGATCCTTTTAAATTATATCGCTGCCATACTATTATGAATTGCACCAATACTTGTCCAAAAGGTTTAAATCCTGCCAAGGCAATTGGTTCGATTAAGCAAAAAATCGCCAATAGAAAAGCTTGATTATTTATTATTTTAACTTAATTTTAAAGATGGGAATTGGTATACCAAATCTAAAGCTTTAATAAATACTCTAACTTCATATTTTTTGATTAAAATCATAAAAAGCCTCGTTAAAATATGAACATATTACGACTTGTTTTTTATAATTTTTGTCTAAAAAATATTTTGTTATATCATTCATTAAAGTTGGGAATTGGTATTATAAGATAAGTCCTTACTGTTATTTGATAAATAGACATTTAATCTATTCAGTTTAACGATGAACTGAAATTATATTGGTATTTAATTAGAAAAATACTATGAGAAAAGATATTCCTTTAGGTCGGAATGATGTATAATGAGGGATTTACGATTTTAAAACAATTGCTCAAGAACAGCTTGAATCCAGAAATTATTAGGAGTGTTTGTAGTATAAAATATATATTTAAATTTGATAATTGGTATAAGATAGCAGGAGAGTTAAACTTTTTAAGGTGAATAAATTTTGTTCTACCTACTCGTTTTGGAAAAGAGTTGTTTATTACAACCCCATACCAGGAGTCTTAACACTTTTAGATTCTGCAGAAGAAGCTGAAATGCTAGGAGCTGGAATTCCTACATCTATCGGCTTAATCTGAATTATACTACCTATCGACTCCGCTTTTTCGATTCCTATGAGTAATCCATCCCAAAGTTTTTCCTGGACATTAAGAAATTCTAGTCCGCCTTCTCTTACCTCGTCAACATTTTGTAAACCATCTCTACAAGCTCTTTCAGCCGCACCTCTTGCCATTCTTTCATGTTGAGCCTCAATGTCACCACCATCAATAGAATCATCTTTGTGAGCAGTAAAGAATTCTGTTAATTTAGTATATTCTTCAGGGGTATAATATCCTTGATAAGGCGCAAAGAGAGCTTTTCTAAAATTATCCAACATATTATCCGCTGCAAGTTCATGAGCCCATGTATTTCCGGCAATGTACGGATAAGGTCTATCAAATGATAATTGCTTAGATCTTCTATATTCTTCTACTGCTGGAACTAAATTGGGAGATTCGATAATATTCAATATCTGAGCAGGGTTTAAGTTAAAAACCCTCATACCATGAAGATTATGAGATTCTGCTAAAAGATTACTGTGCATCTTTTTTATATCACCATAGCCACCCTCATCATTTAAATTTCTTATGGTATCAACAACAGCTTGATGATCGCCATTCATAGCAGCTTTTTCAATAAACCTTGCAACGGATGGAATAGTTAACTCCGTTCTACGAAAAAAATTATCTCTATAAATTGCATATTGCGTAGTGGTAAACCCTGTTTTTGATTGTTCTTCTAAAAAATCAAACAAAGGGTGTTCTAAAGCTCTATGATTTGCAAACTCTTCTGATATTGGATCAAATTTCTTTCTAAACTCTTCCTCTAAATCGGGAGATATCATAGAGTAACCTCTTGATCCAGTTCCGTAGGCCCTCCTGGCAACCGAAGAAAATTGAGAAGCTTTGGCTAGTAAATGTAATTTATTTGAGGTAAAAGATTTCATTGTTTTATATAAAAAATGTTATATTGTGCAATAATAGCATATTTTTTATAATTGCAGTCACAATTTATACAAAATGAAATATTATATATTATATAAGTAAAATTTAAGTTTATAAATTTAGTGAGCTACAATTAAATATTAAATGACATACTTATTTTAGTAGGAAGATAATGAAAAATCAAGATAAAAATAATTCCTTGCTACAAAAGGGTTACTTCATGTTCATTTTGATAACTATTTTACTTGGTGCTTTATCTACGCTAATCTTAGTTTTTTTTACCATTAGAAGCAATGATGAGTCTAAATATAAAATACTAGAAAAAGAATCTTCCAATATATACAAGACGATTTCCGAGTCTTTTAGCTATTCTAATAAGATCAACACATATATAGGAAAACAAATTGCAGAACATGGATCTGAGGATCTAAATTTCATTCTAAAGATCTTTAGGCAAGCTGATAAAATCCAGAATAAAAACTCTCAATTATTATCTTGGTCTTCTTTTGATTGGGTAGATCCAAATAACCTACAGCTTGTTAATAGCAAGCTTGGGATTCGCAAAAACCCTCCTAATATGTCAGCAA
>CAJQHT010000063.1 GCA_905478245.1 uncultured Rickettsiales bacterium
GTTATTTTATTTGAAAATAATAAATTAATTGATTTTAAAAATCACATTGACAGATTATTCAGCTCAGCTCAAAAGATTGACCTAAAAATCAACAAAACAATTGCCGAATTTAAAGAAATATTTTTAAAATTATTAAAAAAAAATAATCAAAAAATAGGAGCAATATATATCCAGATAACACGCGGTCAAGGCAGAAGAATACAAAATATACCTAATAATTACCAAGAAACCATCAATATTATTACCAAACCATATAGAGTTATTGAAAAAAGACAATTAGAAAATGGTTTTAGCGCCATAACTCACGAAGATATTCGCTGGGGACGCTGCGATATAAAATCAATCTCTTTACTTGCCAATACTACACTCAAAGAAAAAGCTCATAGCCAAGGTCATGCTGAAACGATATTAATAAAAGACGATATAGTCACAGAAGGAAGTTTCTCTAATGTTTTTATTGTAAATAATGATGATGAAATTATCACTAAAAATAGTGATAATAGAATTTTGACAGGAATTACTAGAAACAGAGTTATAAAATTAGCTAAAGAAAATAACCTTAAAATTATAGAAAAAGAATTTAGTAAGGAAGATCTACTTAACGCTAGGGAAGTTTTTGTTACTAGCTCTACTTTAAAAATTAGACCAATCAATAAAATTGATAATATTATAATTGGCAGTGGTAAAGCTGGTGAAATTACTAAAAAATTAATTAAAATTTATAATGATTTTGTAAATCAATAAAATAATTAACCGGATTTTCACTAATACCATTTCCCGTTTTTAAAGTTGGTTAAAATCAATAAGCAATCTAACTTTATATTTTTTGATTAAAATCATAAAAAGCCTCACGAAATATGAACATATTACGACTCGTTTTTTATAATTTTTATCTAAAAAATATTTTGTTATATTACTTATTAAAAACGGGAAATGGTATAAAATATTTCTCAAATTTACCCTTAACACCATCAAATTCTTCAGCTTCTGGAAGTGGATCTTTTTTCTGGGTAATTACCGGCCATTTTTCAGCATATTTACGATTCATTTCAACCCATTTAACTAAATCTTCACTTTCTGGCTTAATGGCCTCTGCCGGACATTCGACAACACAAACTCCACAATCTATACATTCATCAGGATGTATTACTAGCATATTTTCACCCTCATAAAAACAATCAACAGGGCAAACTTCAACGCAATCAGTATATTTGCATTTAATACAATTATCATCAACTATATAAGTCATTTATCTCTAATCTTTCTATTTTATTAATATTAATTTCATTTTTTATTTTAATTAAAGCAGAAAAAATGAAATAGAAAATATAAAAACCAAACATAAGCAGTAAGGGTTTCATCATGGCAGTATCAATAGCAACACCGCCCTTTCTTAAAATACTGGCTGGCTGATGTAAGCTATTCCAGAATTCAACAGAAAATTTAATAATAGGTATATTAATAAAACCAATTATACAAATCAAGGCTGCTATTTTTTCACCCTTTTCCTTATCGTGAAAAGAATTAATTAAAATGATATATCCGATATAAAGAAAAAATAAAATCAAAACAGATGTTAGCCTAGCATCCCAGACCCACCAAGCTCCCCAAATTGGCTTACCCCAAATTGCACCTGTCATTAAAGTTATTAAAGTAAAAATTGCTCCTATTGGCGCAATGGATTTTGCTAAAATATAAGAAAAGGGGTTTTTCCAAATAAAACCAGAAATATTACTTAGCGCCATAATAGAATAAATAATTAAAGACATCCAGGCTGCAGGAACATGAATATACATTATTCTCACGGCATCTTTTTGCTGATAATCAATTGGTGAAGAAATTAAAGCAGAATAAAGACCAAAAATAAGAAAAATTAAAGAACAAATAAGAGAAATAGGTAAGAAAATTTTATATATTGTCTTAAAATTATTTAATTTTACTAATTTTACTAAAAGCATTTATTTATAAAGTTAATTTTACATCAAAATTAATATGTATCAAAATAACACATTATGTATAAAAATAATACATATTCTGTATCAAAATGACACATTCTTAAAGAAATCGACAATTTCAGAATCCCTTAAAACAACCTCATTTCCTATATCAAAATCCTTAACCTTGAAAAGATTATTTTTAATTTCGTCATTACCAATAACAATAATATATTTTGCATTTAATTGCGAGGCTTTCTTCATTTGTTTTTTAAAATTTGCCCCATATAAAATTTCACCATGAATATTTTCTTGTCTTAATTTTGCCAGTAATTTCGTGGAATATAATAATTCAGCTTCAGAAAAATAAATTAAACAAATAGGGCGAGATTTTTTTAAATTAAATTCACTAAGCAGCATTAATCTTTCAATTCCAGCGGCAAATCCAGCGGCAGCAACCTCATTCTTACTGCCCATTTTAGCAATTAAATTATCATATCTGCCTCCTGCTAGAATGGTGTTTTGCGCCCCTAAGCCATCACTGGTAAATTCAAAAACTGTTGAAGTATAATAATCAAGACCTCTAACTAATCTTTGATTAACTTCATATTTTACATTAAGATTATCAAGTTGCAGCAAGGTTTTCTCGAACCTTATTTTAGCTTCATTGCTATAAAAATTATTTATTTTCGGAGCATTAAGAGCAATTTTATTGTCATTTTTATCCTTAGAATCAAGAATTCGAAGTGGGTTTTTTAATAATCTGTCCTGACTATCCTTGGATAAGTCATTTTTATATTTAGAGAAATAATCTTTTAATTCTGTTTCATATTTTGCTTTTGTTTCAGGGCAGCCAAGAGAATTAATCTGCAAAGTGATATCTTTAATTCCAAGATTTTTTAAAATTTGCTGAGATAATAAAATTAACTCAACATCATAATTTAAATCAACAGCACCAATTAATTCAAAATTTATTTGATTAAATTGTCTTTGGCGACCTTTTTGTGGGCGATCATAGCGAAAAACAGGTCCAAAAGAAAATAACTTTTGCGGTAATTGTTGATTCAAATTAGAATGATTTAAAAAAGACCTAATGATAGAAGCGGTAAATTCTGGCCTTAAAGTAAGGGAATTATCACCTCTATCAGGAAATTTATAAACTTCTTTGGAGATAATATCACTATCATCACCTAAATTTCTTTCAAAAACATCACTAAATTCAAAAATTGGCGTTTCTATTTGGGAAAAACCAAAATTCTGCCCTATATTTTTTGAAATATTAACGATATTATTAAATTTTTCTATCTCATCACCAAATAAATCCTTGGTTCCTCTGACGTTCTGCATCATAATTATATAAATTGAAATTATTGTAATTAAATTATTGCCTTATATTAAATATCTTCTTATAATTCTTAATAAAAAGATAAGAAATTTACCACCATTATTTAATATCAAGACGGATTTCTATATAATAAATTAAAGACGATAAATTAAAAAAGGAAATTTATTATTATAATTATAAATTTATATGAGCTTGTATTATAATCAAGCTTATTAACAATATTTCATAAAACAAAATGTTAAGAGACGCTATTTCAAATAATTTTGCATCATTTTTAGTTATTGCTTTCTTTTTAATGTCAATTTCTTATAATATGGCATATTTTAATAGTTTTGGTGATAGTTTAAATTTCTTTTTATATGTTCCTGTTGGCTTTATAGATCTATTAAAAACTGGCGCTGTTGCTTTATTATATGCCTCAATATTTTTGATAATATTTCGTAAAATATTCCTTAACCCTGTATTTAGTGGTGAATTTCCTGGCGTTGTAACATTGCTAACATTATCGATATTATTTCTTATTAGTAATTTCTTTTATTTAGTAATATTAGATCCTTATGGCAATAAAACTTTTTATCTTATCGCTGAATTAGCTTTTTGGTCTTTATCTTTAGTAACACTTTTTGGTCTTTTATATTTCTTTTCAAGCGAGCAATCTGATGCATTTTTAGCTGGATCATTTTTTGCTAGCCTAATATTAATCGCTTTTTTTGTTGGCTGGATTAATGCTAAATTTGACATTAAAAAAATATCAAATGAAAATAGATCTAAAATCCTATTATCAAGTGACAAAGTTATTAGTGCAAAAATAATTAGAAGTTTTGAAAAGGGATTATTGGTTATAATCAACAATAAAGGAACTGACATTAATTTCATCTCTTGGGATCGAATAAAAGAGGCAAAATTTAAAAGAGTAACAGGTTTATAAGAAGTTCTAATATTAATCATGTCACATAAAATCAACAATATCCGTAACTTTGCTATTATCGCTCATATTGATCATGGTAAATCCACATTAGCTGACCGCCTCATTCAAGAATGCGGAGCTGTCGAGGAAAGAGACATCACTAAGCAAATGCTTGATTCAATGGATATTGAACAAGAAAGAGGCATCACAATTAAAGCTCAAACCGTACGCTTAAATTATAAAGCTAAAAATGGCGAGGAATATTGTTTAAATTTAATGGATACTCCTGGTCATGTTGATTTTGCTTATGAGGTTAATCGTTGTTTAGCAGCCTGTGAAGGCTCAATTTTAGTTGTGGACTCCACTCAGGGCGTAGAAGCCCAAACATTAGCTAATGTTTATCAAGCAATTGATAATAACCATGAAATTATACCAGTTTTAAATAAAATTGACCTACCAGCCTCAGATACACAAAAGGTAAAAGAACAAATAGAAGATGTTATTGGCATTGATACCAGCAACGCCATTTGTGTTTCCGCTAAAACTGGAGAAGGAATTATTGAAACATTGGAAGAGGTTATAAAAACCCTACCTGCACCCAAAGGCAATATTGACGGCGACTTAAAAGCAATGTTAATTGATAGCTGGTACGATCCTTATCTTGGCGTTATCATTTTAACAAGAATTATTGATGGTTCTATTAAAAAAGGTCAAAAAATTAAGATGCTTTCCAGCAACAATAATTATCAAGTTGACGGAGTTGGCTTTTTTAACCCTAAAAAAATAAATTGTGATGAGTTAAAAGCTGGTGAGGTTGGCTTTATCAATGCTCAAATTAAAGAAATAGCTGATTGTAAAATTGGTGATACCATAACTTTATCTAATAATGAAAATGTCACCGCCCTACCAGGCTTTAAACCTAGTCAGGCTGTAGTATTCTGTGGTATGTACCCTGTTGACGCCTCTGATTTTGAGAAATTCCGTGATGCTTTAGCAAAATTACATCTAAATGATGCTAGTTTTGAATTTGAAGCTGAAACTTCCTCAGCCTTGGGCTATGGATTTCGCTGCGGCTTCCTTGGATTACTGCATTTAGAAATAATTCAAGAAAGATTAGAAAGAGAATTTGACCTAGATTTAATAACAACAGCACCATCAGTTATTTATAAAGTTCACACTCTAAAGGCCAAAGGACTATCCGCAGAAGAAAAAGATAAAAAAACCCTTCATATTCACAGCCCAAGCGAAATGCCAGATGCAACACAAATTGATTTCATGGAAGAACCTTGGATAAAAGCCACAATTATGACTCCTGACGATTATTTAGGGGCAATTTTAGAATTATGCACCAAAAAAAGAGGCATTCAAAAAGAATTATCCTATGTAGGCAGTAGAGCCATGACTGTTTATTTACTGCCGCTAAATGAAGTTGTGTATGATTTTTATGATAAATTAAAATCCTGCTCAAAAGGATATGCCAGTTTTGATTGGCAATTTGACAGCTATCAAGAAAGCAGCCTATGTAAATTAAACATCCTAGTTAATAGCGAACCAGTCGATGCTTTATCAATTATACTACATAAAAGCCAATCCGAAAGCAGAGGCAGAGCCTTATGCAAAAAATTAAAAGATTTAATACCAAAACAAATGTTCAACATTGCCATTCAAGCAGCAATTGGCGGCAAAATTATTGCCAGAGAAACAGTCTCCGCTATGAGAAAAGATGTTACCGCAAAATGTTATGGCGGCGATATTTCCAGAAAAAGAAAATTACTAGATAAGCAAAAGAAAGGTAAAAAGAAAATGCGCGAAATTGGCAATGTTCAAATACCACAAGGCGCCTTTATCGCTGCTCTTAAAATTGATGAATAATCTAATACCACAAAAATCCAATATTCCCGTAAAAAATCAATGATGAATAAAACAACGGGCGAACACATAGGCTAAAAACATACATTTCACGTCCAAAACCCAAAAATTATTAAAATAGAATTATGAAAAAACTGGAAAAACCTAGCCCCAGCTCGGCACATTATAAAAGAAAATTATTACCAGCCTGAAAAAAACCTGGGAACTTAGAGCCTTAAACTTAAGCACCTTTTACAACATAAAATTATTCCTACCTTAAGAATGCCGAGCTTAAGGCTCTACGTTCTTAAGGTAGGAATAATGTTTTGTTGGATTTTATGGGAATATTTGTTTTTACGGGTGTATTTATTATTACGGATATAATGTAGGGGCAGACCTATGTGTCTGCCCGTAGCCAACCGAGGATAAATGAAATAGCGGGCAGACACTTGAGGTCTGCCCCTACAATTGATCTGTTATTTCATTTGTCATTGGTTTTTGTCGCAATATAATTGATCCGTTATTTTTTTATTATTGGTTTTTTATAGGAATATTGGATTTTGCAGGAATAATGTTTTTTTATGAAAAAGATGCTTAAGCTTAAGGCTCTACGTTCTTAAGGTAGAAATAATGTTTTGTTAGATTTTATGGGAATATTTGTTTTTACGGGTGTATTTATTATTACGGATATAATGTAGGGGCAGACCTATGTGTCTGCCCGTAGGAACCCGAGGATAAATGGAATAGCGGGCGAACACATAGGATCAAACCTACATTGCGCGTCCAAAAACCCAAAAATTATTAAAGTAGAATTATGAAAAATCCGGAAAAACAGAGTTAATCTTTAACATCTTTCACCTTACCCCTATTATCATTATGTAGATGGAGCTATACTAGTATCTTTCTCTCCGTCACCTAAAGGAGAATGAACTACAGGTTTAAGGCTTGGATTTGCTTTATTATTTTGTACCTCAACTTCAATTTCCTTAATTCGATTACTATATTGTTCTGGCACACCCCCATCTAAACTATTCACAGCCGCAATAAGATCATCAAAACCTTCAATATTATCATCAAAAGCTTGTGTTATTTTATTACCATGACCAAAATCTTCCCGCACAATTTGAGGAGGGATTAAACCTATCTCAATAAAAGATTTAAGAATTTCTTTATCTAGATCAGCCCATGCAACGCTTTTACCATCTTGATCAGTCAAGCTCATACTAAAATCTGCACCATCATATTTAATAGTAAAAACATGATCAAGATAATTAGTATTAGCATTTAAGATGGTGTTTGAGTCTTCATGATAGTTAAAATAATGTGCTACTTTTGGAGGTTTTGGCTCTTCTTGATAATCAGTTCTAGAATGAGCAACTGGTATAGTTTTTGATGTGTTACTTACTATATTAGTAACTTTATTAATTTCCTGAGATTTACTTAATAAATCTCTTATCTCCTCTTTCGTCTCATCTGTAAGTGCTTCATTTAAAGCAACAGACTGCTTTGCGGTGAGACCTTGATTATCTTTAGCATTGACATCTGCTCCTGCTTTAATTAATTCCCCTACTACTTTTGTTTGCTTCATAACAACAGCAAATTGTAAAAGAGTGTATCCTTGATCATCAGTGGAATTGATATTGCCACCATTACTAATCTTACCTATTATTTCATCTAGATCTTTCTTTATTTTATCTGATTGATCTTTAAGATCTGCCGGAATATTTTCTTTAAGACTTTTTGCTATCGCTTTTAATTGCTCTATTCTTGCTACATCTAACACTGGAGGCGCCCCCTCTTCCCTTTTTTCTTCTAGTTCTCCTGCTCTGATTGCTTTTTGTATTGCCTTATTTGCAGCAAGATCAAAAGCTGTTTGACCATCTTTATTCTTAGCATTAACATCTGCTCCTGCTGCAATTAATTGAGTTACCATTTCTACTTCTCCATCACCAGCAGCCCAATGCAAAGCTGTTTCACTCTTTTTATTCTTAGCATTAACATCTGCTCCTGCTGCAATTAATTGAGTTACTATTTCCGCCCTCTTCTTTTCAGCAGCTGATATTAATAATTTATTTAATTGTGTTTGATGATAATTTTTATAAAAATCTGGGCTTATAGAGACATAATCCGTACTACCCGTACTTTTTGCGTCATCAGAAGCTGGTAGTGCTAATTCATTAAATTCATTTAAAGATTTCTCAAAAGTATCACTTGCATCATCACTTACATCAATCAAGGATTGTATAATATCTTGGGTTTTATATTTATTTATATGACCACCAATAGCTATAAAATATTCTTTTAACTGACTATTATTAAGGTTACCAGAAGTGCTAGAAGAGGAAGGGCTTGAAGCAGCAGAAGGGACAGTAACACCTGCAGGAGAAGAGAAAGCACCTACTATAACATGTGTTTGCGTATTACTAATATCAGCACCATTATCAATTAAAGCTTTTAAAATATTTCCTATTTCTATTTTTTTTGTTGAATCTGCTTCTAACGGCAATAATTTTATTAGAGCTCCAACAGGATTATCTACATCACCATGCCCTACTTCTAAATCAGCACCATTATTAATTAAAGCTTTAATTAAAGTATCTGTATTCTCAATTGTTAACTCTTGCGAATTATTAACAATATGCTCTAATAATTTATCAGATGAAAAAGGTATTACGGAAAGTATTTTCGATATTTCCACCTCATCATCTAATTTAGATAATGATTCTATAGCAGCTTTTTTAGCTTTAGCGTCAGCGTCAGCGGCAGCGGCAGCGCCAGATCTTTGTGCCTTATAAGCTTTTTCAAAAGCTGTAATTATTTCTTGACTATCATCTGAAAAATTATTTTGGAAATTATTTGGTAATATCAAAGTTTCTTGCCCTATTGCCGCACTAGCTTCTCCCTCTTTCTCTCTAACACCTCCAGCAACTCCAACATCTTCAACTTTCTTATTTTCATCATGAATGTAATGCTTCTTCTTATCAAAAGGACTTGCATTTCTAGCACCAGATTTCATTGCTGCTTTTTTATATTTTTCCCTAGCTTCCTTATTCTCAAAAAAGAGAGTTGTAATTTTATTAGTTACCACTCCTTTGGAAGGGGAGGTGCTATCTGTAGCTGATGAAGCAGATGCTGCAGAAGAAGAGGATGCTACCACCTTTTTGGCTTCTTCTTCTTTTTCTGCCCCATAAACTTTTTGTGCAATTGTTAAAGGAAAAGACCCGTCTGGGGATTCTGCAGAAACAGAGAATGAAGTAGGTGAACCTTTATCTTTCTTAAGAGGAGATTTTGAATGAGAGAAAGAGGGTTTTGCTGATTCTGGTGCTAGTGGTGGTTTTGGTACTACTTTTGTTATTTCTTCTAATGCCTTTTTTGCGCCATCATGTCCTTGATCAGCTGCTAATTGATATTTTAGTCGAGTCAATTTATGCTGAAAATCAGTACTAAATTTTTGCTGATTTATAGGCAAATCAGGATGCTCCTTTTTAATAAGCATAAGCATGTCTAAAGTTACTGTGACATTATCGACATTATCTTGTGTACTATGTTTGATTCTCTCAAGATCTGCTAATGTTTTTTCAACCTTATTATATGTTTTGTAACCCCAAATCTGAATATCGGATGTTCTTA
>CAJQHT010000064.1 GCA_905478245.1 uncultured Rickettsiales bacterium
GATTTTAATCCTGCTATAGTTCTTTCTCTTATTAATTCTCTTTCAAATTCTGCTAATGCTGCAAATATACCAAAGATTAATTTACCATTTGCTGTAGTAGTATCAATATTAGCTCCTTGTCCTGTTAGAACTTTAAAGCCTATGTTTCTTGTTGTTAGTTCTTGAACAATATTAACTAGATGTTTTAGATTTCTGCCAAGTCTATCTAGTTTCCATACTATTAGAGTATCTTCTGATCTAAGAGCTTTTAAAGAATTGGCTAAGCCAATTCTTTCTTCTTTAATTCCTGATACTTTATCACAATAGATGTTTTCTTTTTTAACTCCTTCTTTTATTAAAGCATCAATTTGTAAATCAAGATTTTGAGATCCATCTGATTTTGAAACTCGAGCATAGCCAATTAACATTTTTTGTTTTTATTTTATTTTATTAAAGTTAGTAAAGTTAGTAAAGTTAGTAAATCAAAATTATTTAATAATTTAGTAAAATACTAGTTTTTAGAAATTGAAATTATTTTAGTAACTTAAACCAGGGTTTGTGTAACTTCTGAATTTTTATGCAAAAAACATAGTATTTAAGTAACTTAATAGGTAGCTTTTACAAAGTCAACCATAGGTAGTAAAATTTACATAATTGACTAAAGGTTTTGTTAATATCGTTTTAATTTATAAATGAATGAAATTCTGGAAAATGACTCTTAATTTTATCAAATTCAAAGAAGTTAATTATTTTATATTTATTAATTTATACCAAATCCCATCTTAAAATGAGTTAAAATAATAAATAATCTAACTTTATATTTTTTGATAAAAATCTACAAAAAGCCTTGTTAAAATATGAGCATACTGACGACTCTTTTTTATAATTTTTATCTAAAAATATTTTGCCTGTATCATTCACTAAGGACGGTAATTGGTATTAGAGTAATTGCAATTTATATGAGTTTTGATAATGTTTGTAGAAAATTTATTAAAGATGAAATAAATAATTTATATTTTTTCTTTAGCAATATTTTTATAAATTAGAAGAGCTCTATTTCTAGATAATTTCAGATCAACCATAGCCTTTGGGTATTTATCTCTGTTGACTGGAAAGTGTATTTCTTTATCAGATAGATGGGAGATTTCAGGAACCCATTTTCTAATATATTCTCCTTTTTTGTCAAACTTCTGACTTTGCGTAACTGGGTTAAAAATTCTAAAATAAGGAGCTGCATCTGCTCCACTTCCAGCAACCCACTGCCAAGAAGCAGAGTTTGCAGCAAGATCGGCGTCTACCAAGCAATCCCAAAACCATTTCTGACCAATTCTCCAATCTATTAAAAGATTTTTAGTTAAAAATGAGGCTACTACCATTCTTACCCTATTATGCATCCATCCAGTGCTCCATAACTGCCTCATTCCCGCATCTATCAAAGGAAATCCTGTCATTCCCTTTTGCCATTTTTCTAAATTTTCTTGATTATTATCCCAGGTAAAATTATCAAATTTTGGCTTAAAGTTTTTAACAGGCAAATCTTCAAAATGATATAATAGGTGATAAGAAAACTCCCTCCACCCAATTTCACTCAAGAAGTGATTTAAGCCAGAATTTCCAGTAAAAATAATTGATTTAAAATAAATTTGCTTTGAACTTATCAGTCCAAAATGTAAATATGGAGATAAAGAGCTGGTATTATTATTAGCTGGAAAATCTCTTGCCTCTTTATATTTTTCCATTGAATTCTCCATAAAATTTCTAGCTAAATTATGTGCCTCTTCCTCACTAACTTTGTATATATTATCCCAGCCATATGCCCAATTTGGATTCTTTGGAAGTAAATTTAATTCCCTTAATTCTAAGCCTTCTTTTTTATCTATTTTTATTAAACTGAAAGATTGTGGTATTTTATGGGGTTGCTGTATTTGGTTAATCTGAGAAAGGCATTTCTTCCAAAATGGAGTAAAGACCTTAAAATAGCTTTTTGCAAGATTTTGAATCTTAGCTGGGTTGAAAAGAAGAGAGCTATTAAAAATTTTAATGTTCACACTTATTTGCTGAAAATAATCCTTAATTTTAGAGTCTTTTCTGATTAAATCTGGCTCATAAACTCTATTCCAAGCAATAGAATCTATATTGTAATTATTTACTAGTTTTTCTAATATTTGTTGAGAATTTCCAGACTTTATTATTAAATCTGCATTATATTTTTGCCTTATATCATTTTTAAGCGACTCAAGAGCTCTAAATAGAAACCACTTAGAAGCAGATCCAATAGAGGATTCATTATCAAAAATATATAAAAATAAAACCCTATTATTATTCTCATAAGCAAAGTTTAAAGCGGCATTATCTGATAAGCGCAAATCATTCCTAAACCAAACTATAGTTCTTTCCATAATATCTTATATTAAATTGCAATTTATAATAAAGAGGTATATTTTAAAATATTAAATTAACTTAATCTATAGCAATCTATAAAATATATGAATAAAAAAATTTTAATATTTGGCGGATCTGGTTTTATTGGGTCAGACTTAACAAAGTTGCTTCTTGAAAAAAATGAAGTTTGTATTATTTGCACAAACAAAGAAAGGGCTCTAAAAAAAATTGGCAACTTTAAGAATCTAAAAATTAAAAATATTAATATATTCAACAATAATGAACTCAAGCAAATTATAAGTAATTATGATATAATCATAAATTTAATAGGAAAATTATTTGAATCTAAAAAGGGAGATTTCAAGAAATTTCATCATCATTTTCCCGATACTTTGTCAAAAATAGTTTCCCATAAACAACTATTAATTCATATATCAGCTCTTGGGATAGAAAATTCCTCCAAAACATCAAATTATGCCAAAACAAAATTAGATGGAGAACGTGCAATAATAAATAACTCTAGAAATTACAATATAATCAAACCAAGCATTGTCTTTGGTAAAGACGATAATTTCTTTAATTTATTTGCCAAAATGACAAAAATCTCTCCTTTCCTGCCTTTAATTGGAGGAGGAAAGGCTAAATTTTCTCCTATTTATGTTAAAGATTTAACAAAAAGTATAAAACATCTTATTGAAAATAATAATAAACATCAAAATCAAATCTTTGAAGCTTACGGATTGGATAATTCAAGCTTTAAGGAGTTAATGAAGTTTATTCTAAGAACTATAAAAAGGGAAAGATTGTTACTACATTTACCATTTTATATTGCAAAAATTCAGGCAAATTTAATGAATTTACTGAAAATATATTTATTAACCCCTGATCAAGTTGAATTATTGAAATATGATAATATTTCTAGCAATAAATATGCAAATATTGATGAATTAATTAAGGATTTAGAATCTTATAAAGAAATTGTTCCTAAATATTTAAGTTAGAAATGAGTAATAAAATAAAAAATAAAAAAATAGCTGTAATAGGAGCTGGAGTATCTGGTCTTATTACAGCAAAAGAATTATCCAGGCTCAATAAGGTGGTAGTTTTTGATAAATCTAGAGGCATTGGTGGTAGAATGGCCACCAGAAGAACTAATGAATATCAATTTGATCATGGCGCGCAGTTTTTTACCGCAAAAAGCAAGGAATTTAAAGAGTTTTGCAATAAGGCAAAAAATGATGATATAATTGAGGAATGGAATTGTAATTTTGCAGAAATAATAGGAAATAAAATAAATAAACAATACCAATTTAACAATAATAACAATCCTCATTTTGTCTCAAAGCCACAAATGAATAATCTATGCAAATATATTGCCAAAGATCTCAATGTCTTGCTAGGAAAACAGGTTAAATATGTTAATTTTGATAATAAAAAATGGTCTTTAGAAACAATTGAAGATGAAGTTTTTAATGATTTTGATTATTTAATTTTGGCAATTCCTTCTCATCAAGCAATTAACTTGATACCAAAAAAATTTAAACATTTTGATATTATATCAAATATTAAAATGTCTGGTTGTTTTACATTAATGCTTGGTTTTAAAGAAAAATTATCAACAGAATTTAATGCGGCCTTGATAAAGGAATCAAATATTAGCTGGATATCAGTTAATAGCTGCAAACCACAAAGACCAGAAGGATTTTCCTTAATAATTAATTCTAGTAATAGTTGGGCTGACAAAAATATTGAAGGAGATTTAGAGATCATAAAAGAAAAAATGATTACCTCTTTAAGGCAGATAATTAACTTTGATTTAAATAATATTAATTACCAGAACATTCATCGTTGGAAATATGCAAATGCAATTCCAAGACAAGGAAATAGGTCTCTTTATGATCCTAATTTCAATTTAGGGGTATGTGGAGATTGGTTAATTTCTGGAAGAGTAGAGAGTGCATTTTTAAGTGGGTTAGATTTATATAATAATATTAATAATAATTTAAAAAATGGATAAAATTCATCATATTGCGATTCAAGTGCCAAATATAGCTAAGGGCGTAGATTGGTATGTCGCTAATTTTAAGACTAAAATTTTATATCAAGATGAAAGCTGGGCGTTTTTAGAGTTCCAAAATATTAATCTTGCCCTAGTTTTGCCAGATCAACATCCTCCTCATATAGCTTTTGAGAGGGATGATGCTGAAAAATATGGAGATTTAACTCCTCACAGAGACGGCACCGCATCAATTTACATCAATGATTCATTTGGCAATAAAATTGAGATTCTTAAAGATAATAATAAAAAACATAAAAATAATGAGTAGCAATAACTTACCCAATAACCACCCTAAAATTCATAATAAAACCGGTGTTCTAATCTTAAATTTAGGAACACCAGATGGATATGGATATTTTTCAATTAGAAGATATCTCAAAGAATTTTTATCTGACAGAAGAGTTATTGAAGTAAATCCTATTATCTGGAAATTAATTCTTAACTTTTTTATCTTACCATTTCGCCCCTTCGCAACCGGTAAGAAATATAAAGCAATATGGAGAAAGGATTCAGATGAATCTCCTTTGAAATATTACACTAGATCGAGCGCAAAAAAACTTCAAGAGCTAGCTAATAAAAAACATTCAAATTTAATAGTTGATTATGCTATGCGCTATGGCAAACCATCAATTGAATCAAAAATTCATAATCTAACCAAAGAAGGATGTAAAAAGATTATATTTATTCCTCTTTATCCTCAATATTGCTCAGCAACCACAGCAACAATTTGCGATGAAATCTACAGAATTCTAAAAAAAATTAGATGGCAACCAGAAGTTAGAATTGCTGGCCAATATCCTGATAATAAAATTTATATTAAATCCTTGGTAAATAGCGTTAAAAACCACATCAAAACCTTAGATTTTAAGCCTGACGCAATTTTATCTTCCTATCACGGAATACCAAAATTATATTTTGAAAAAGGTGATCCATATCAATGTTTCTGCCACAAAACCAATCGTTTATTTAATGAAGAATTAAAAAAACAAAAAATTAACATAGAAAATCACATTAGCTTTCAATCTAGATTTGGCCCCAAAGAATGGTTGAGACCATATACTGCAGATGTTTTAAAAGAATTGATAGATAAAGGAGTAAAAAATCTAATTGTAATTACCCCTGGATTCGCAGCTGATTGCATAGAAACTTTAGAGGAGGTTGATATGGAATATAGAGATTTATTTTTAGAATTAGGAGGTAAAAATTTCTCTCTTATTCCATGTTTAAATGATAGTGAAAGTGGTATAAAATTGATGAATGATTTACTAGAATCTAATCTATAGAATTACACATTTTTTACTACTAGCAACTCCAGCTCTATGACCTTCTGGATTTCCAATTTTTCTATCAGGCTCTTTAGACTCTACCTTGGTAGTTTGCTTTGGAAACTCCTTATCTATCAAGACATCTAATGCATTATTAGATGAACTTTGAGCACTCTCTAATTCTTCACCTAATCTATTAAAAAAATCTTGAACCCCAGTCTGACTCAGGGCTTCAGCATGGCCAAGTAAAGCAGCCTCATATAAATACTTTACTGACTTATCTAAATCAACATCTGCTACCCCGCCAATTCCCTTGCCATATATTTTAGATAACTCCCGATATGATTCTGGATACCTTCCAAGTTGAGCATTATTTGTCAGAATTTGCAAGAAATCCTTCCCCCCTGATTTCTTTTCTGTTTTTTTAAAAAGTTGCAGTAAACTTACCTTAGATTTTTCTTGCGACATATTCTCTTGATAAGAGTTATGTTGCTGTGCTATATTATGAATCGTGATTTCATGTATATCAGCAGTAGAAGCACTAGTCCTAATTTTACCATCTGCAATCACAGCTTTATTATGCGATTCATCACATAAATCTGTTGGATTTTTAAGAACGGAATATGTCTTCTTCATCTCATCCCTGACCTTTTCTTTATTAAATCCAAGTTCTTTATAATGCCCAATCTTATCACCCAAATCCTCTTCAATTGAATATTTACCTATCTCCCTTTTTAGTATCTTATCCTGAACTCTTTCTATTATTGATTTATATTCTGCCTCTGCAGTTTGCTCTTCAGCAAAAGAATTAGAGCGCGGAAGCTTCTCTTCTTTTTCCAGTTTAACTTCCTGGTTCCTAATAAAGTTTTCATTCCTAGCTTTTACATTAGCAAGTTCCACTTTATTTCCTGTCTTTTTTAATTCTTGCAATAATGTTAAGAATACTGAAGATACCACATCAGTAGTAACAAAATCATCTATTTCCCGTATTTCATTTTCAATAATTAATCTAATTTCTGCATTTTTTAAAGCTTCAGGATGACCAAGTCTGGCAGAAATTAATAGCCAATTTCCACCATCCCCTTTATGCTCCAAATTCTGAATCTGAGATAAGGCAAAGGCAGCATCAGGGTTTTTACCAAAATTATAAGATATTTCATATAATGCTCTCATTTTACCAAGATCTATCTCCTTGAAATTCTCAGCCAAAATATATAAATCATTATTACTTATCACACCCAAACCTTCATTACTTTTTAATTTTTTCAATCTATCCTCTAAAGTATTTATCTCATTTCCAATATTAGAAAAAACTAATATTTTCTTATTTATTTTTTCTAATTCACTTTTAACTTCTGATGTTACTATAAATCTTTTTCTTTTATCTGATCTTATTATCAAATTAGACTCATACCCTAATTTTCCCTCCAATTCACGAAGTTGACTCTCAATCTTATCTCTTTACTCCTCAAGAGATCGAAGAGATCCGAGTGATTCTCTCGCTTCCGACTTAGAAGCTCTTAACTCCCTCAATCGACTTTCGCATCCTAGCATAGCTTCGTTTTTTGATTTCTTGTAACTTTGGGTAAAAACAACACCATACTCACCAATATCATATATTTCCTTCTTATAGCCTTCAATAATTTTAGCTATTAATTCAGGAGAATCTGCCTCAGTTTTCCGATAAACAGGTTGTTGCTGTTTTTTTAGAGAATTCTTAACAAACTCTAACGTTATATTTTGCTCGTCAGAGCTTTTTATAATAAAATTTTTTATTTGCTTTAATATGTCCTCTTTAGTCATTTTATATTGATATTTAGTTAATTAATTTTAAAAAATTCAAATTATATCTATATAATATATAGTATCTTTAGTAATCATAAGTTTTTTATTATTTTCACAAGTAAATTATTTAATTATTATAATTTAAAAATAAATTTTGGTATTTAAGTACCACAAAAAGTATTTACCACCTTATCACATTCCTTTGGAGGCTCATAATAGTTGGTATATTTTTTATTTTCAGAAAAAGGATGTCGAATTGCCTGTAAAATTTCATGAAATTTACTATAGTCATTTTCAAAAACTGATTTTTGAATTATGTCTGCAATTATATGATTTCTAGGAATTAAAATTGGATTTACTTTATCCATTTTTTGTGAAATTTTATTTAAATCTAAATTCTGATGATTTAATCTTCTTCTCCACTCATTTTGCCAATTAAGATATTGATTATCTTCTATATAAAAAGATGATTCTTGCAACAAAACCTTGCTCAAAATTCTAAATCCATTTGTAAAATCAATTTTATTTTTCTCCAAAATGCTTAAAAAAGAATCTATCAGTTCTTTATCTTTTAAATCATTTTTAAAATCAAAAATACCTATTTTTCTAGCCATTTTCTTATAATAAATTTTATCAAATAGGTTTGGAAATTTATTTAACTCCTCCTCCGATATCATAACAGCTTGATTAATATCATTATCTATTAAAGGTAAAATGGCTTCAGTAAATTTAACCAAATTCCATAAAATAACATTCTTTTGATTAGAAAAACCATATCTACCCATTTTATCAATAAAGCTAAAAACCTTATTGGACTCATATTCATCCATAAATGCACAAGGACCATAATCAATAGTCTGACCAGAAATTGTAATATTATCAGTATTCATAACTCCGTGAATAAATCCAACTGACATCCAAGAAGAAACTAGCTCTGCCTGCAACTTTATAACTGACCTCAAGAAATTAAGATAATTATTATTTTTATTATTATATTTTGGAAAATGTTTATTAATTGCATAATCTGCTAAAATTTTAAGATTTTTTATATCTCCTCTTGCTGCAAAATATTCAAAAGTCCCAATTCTAATATGACTTTTAGCAATTCTAGTAACTATGCCAGCAGGCACTAACTCTTCTCTTTGAATAATCTCATCTGATTTTACTATAGCAATAGATCTAGCAGTGGGTATTTTTAAGAAATACATTGCCTCGCCAACAATATACTCTCTAATGGCAGCACTCAAAGGACATTTACCATCACCACTCCTAGAAAAGAACGTCCTTCCAGATCCCTTTAACTGTACATCTTGTGAAATATTTTTATCCTTAACCTCTCCGAGCAATACCGCCCTCCCATCTCCTAACTGAGGAACAAAATGGCCAAATTGATGACCAGCATAGGCAAGAGAAATAGGCTTAGAATTTGGAAGTAATTTATTTCCAGAAAAAATATCAGCTAAATATCTTTCGCTGCTATCTATATCAATATTTAACTTTTCTGCCAAGCTTTTATTAAATATAATTAATTCTGGATTTTTAATCTTTTCAGGATTTTGTTTTTTGTAAAAATCACTGCCTAGCTCGTAATAAGAATTTATAATATTCATTTTTTAAGCTCCCATTTTTCTCTAATTACATGACAAGTATAACCACCGGGATTGTTTTCTAAATAATCTTGATGATATTCTTCTGCCTTATAAAATTTATCAAATTTTTCTAATTTAGTTACGATTTTTCCTGGAAATAATCCTGATTTATCTGCTTTGGCAATTAAATCTTCCGCCACCATCTTCTGCTCTTCATTATAATAAAAAATTGCACTTCTATATTGTGTACCAATATCATTTTTTTGTCTATTTAACGTAGTTGGATCGTGGATTTTAAAAAAGAATATTAATATTTCCTCATACGAGACTTCATCTGCATTAAAAGTGATTTCTATACTTTCTGCATAATTGCTAATTCCCAAACTGACAATATCATAAGTTGGATTAGGTATTTTTCCTCCAATATATCCATTTACCACATCTATTACCCCATCTAATCTTGAAAATAAATCTTCCATTCCCCAAAAACAACCTCCAGCAAGTATTGCTTTTTGATAGCAAGACTCTTTATTATCTTCAAAAATATTTAAATATTTTTCACAGCCTTCTTTCTTTAAATCTTGTTTAGAAATAAATTTTAATGATGCAGAATTAATACAATAACGCATTCCACCTCTATCTTGTGGCCCATCATTAAAAACATGACCTAAATGTATATCAGAATCTTGAGACCTAACCTCGACTCTAATAACGCCATGAGAATCATCAGAATTCTCTTTTATGATATTTTCTGCAATTGGCTTTGTAAAACTTGGCCAACCACTACCAGAATCAAATTTATCTTTTGAAGAAAAAAGCGCCTCTCCACTCAAAATATCAACATAAATACCTTCATTTTTATTATTCCAATATTCATTATCAAATGCATTTTCAGTTCCATTTTTAAAGATAACATGCTTTTGTAGATCTGTTAATTTATAATCCTTTTGTGTCATAGTGAAATTTATATTATCAAGAAATTACTATTTATTAAATAATAACAATGAAAATTTAATTTTATAAGTTAAAATTAAATTTTATTTTAAAATAATAATAAATAATAGCCAATGAGATCATTGATAGTAGTCTTAGGAGATCAATTAAATATAAATATATCCTCTATAAAAAACTGCAATAAAGAAACTGACATAATATTAATGTGCGAGGTTCTTGAGGAATGTATCACCCCAAGACATCATAAAAAGAAAATAACATTTATATTGTCTTCGATGCGTCACTTTGCCTCTGAGCTAATAGAGTCGGGGTTTAAAGTTTCTTACGTAAATCTTAATGATAAAAATAATACACATTCCTTTAAGTCAGAAATATTAAGATTTTCCAAACAATATAAAATTACTCAAGTAAATATTACTGAACCTGGAGAATATAGAGTATTTCAAAACCTTAGCTCCCTAAGAAACGAGGGTATTAATCTAAAAATACTAGAAGATAGTCGTTTTTTATGCTCAAGAAATGATTTTGAAGACTTTGCAAGAGGTAAAAATAATTTACTAATGGAATCATTCTATCGTAAAATGCGCGTAAAATACAATATTTTAATGGATGGTAACAAACCAATTGGAGGAAAATGGAATTATGATTCAGAAAATAGGAATCCACCAAAAAAAGGTTTAAATATTCCAGGTCATTATCAAAATCAACCAGACGACATAACTTATAAAGTTATAGACTTAGTAGAGAAAAAATTTTCTAATCACTTTGGAGACATAGAGCCATTTTATCTTGCCGTTAATAGGAGTCAGGCTCTTTTGGCATTTAAGAAGTTCATCGATGAAAGACTAAAAAACTTTGGCACCTACCAGGATGCAATGATTGAAAATGAAGATTTTATGTTTCATTCCCACATAGGTTTTTACCTAAATAACGGCCTATTGGAGCCCTTTGAAGTAATTAAGTTAGTGGAGGCAGAATATAAAGAAGGTGGAATTACAATAAATTCAGCCGAAGGATTTATTAGGCAAATTCTAGGTTGGAGAGAATATATTAGAGGAATTTATTGGCTTAAAATGCCAGAATATAAAGAATTAAATTTTTTGAATGCAAAAAATAAATTGCCAGATTTTTACTGGAGTGGTGATACAAAAATGAACTGCGTAAAACAATCTATAAGAAATACTAAACAGAATTCTTACGCCCATCACATTCAAAGGCTTATGGTTTTAGGAAATTTTGCTTTAATATCCAGTATTGATCCAAGCGAAATTAACGAATGGTATTTAATTGTCTATGCTGATGCTTATGAATGGGTAGAACTACCAAATGTATCAGGAATGGTATTATTTGCTGATGGCGGAATTCTAGCAACAAAACCATATGCTGCAAGCGGTTCCTATATTAATAAAATGTCTAATTATTGCAAGAATTGCCACTATAAAGTTCAAGAAAAAAATGGAGATAGCGCTTGCCCATTTAATTATCTTTACTGGAATTTCTTAATAAAGAACAAAACAATTTTAAGCAAGAATTATAGAATGAAAATGATTTATCAAATTCTAGGCAAATTTAATCAAGAAAAAATAGAAAATATTCAAAACGACTCTAGAAAATTTATCAAAGAAATTTATAACGAATCATGAAAAACTATAAACTAATATTAATATTATTATTGTTTTTAATAAATTTTAGATCTTCTGTCTTAGCGGAGAATATGACAATAATTAATGCACATCAATTTTCATTCAAATCAATTGATAATAAGGAAATTAATTTAATGGATTTTAAAGGAAAAGTAATTCTAATAGTTAATACCGCTTCTAAGTGTGGCTTGACACCTCAATATAATGAACTAACAGAATTACAGGATGAATATAAAAATAAAGGTTTAATTATTATAGGGGTTCCGTCGGCAGATTTTGCAAATCAAGAATTTAGTCAAATATCAAAAATCAAGGAATTTACCAATAAAGAATTTCAGATTAACTTTCCTTTGACGATAATTACAAAAGTAAAAGGAGAGAATGCTCACCCATTCTATTTATGGGCAAATAGCAAAGCTGGATTTATAGGATCTCCCAAGTGGAATTTTCATAAATATCTAATAGATAAAAATGGTAATTTATCTGCATGGTTTTCATCCGCCACGACACCAAAATCAACCAAGATAATTAATAAAATTGATGAATTAATCCAATAAAAGATGATTTTAAATTTAATTCAATCTAAATAATACTAATTATCAGATTAAACTATATTATTTAGGAAAAATATTTTTAATCACAAATCATTGCAAAAATCTCTAGCGTATCAGGATATAGGGTAAGATTTTTGTAATAATTTACGGTTAAAAAGATAAAGTATAAATGTATAGTTTAATTTGATAATTGGTATAATACCTCGTTTCTTTTTAAAAAAGGGATTGTCCAAGGAGAATTGTAATAAGCTTTAGTTGGATTATCTGAATATAATTTAATATTATTTTCTTTAATTGTTTCTTCTAATATTGTTTGGTATTTAGTGAAATTATCATCAGAAGACCTACCGGAGAATCTAATTGCAATAAATCTAACATTCTCTAAATTCTCAATACTAATATTTCGATTTACTGGCTTTGGAATATTATTATGATTAAATTCATCAGGCATAACAAAGGACATAGATCTCTTATTTAAAATCTTTTCTTGAAAAACTGGCGTGGTCATTTTTATTTCTTGATTTTGCTCATTGTTACCAGATATAAATTTAAAAAGAATTCTAAAATTATTATTCTTAGAATCTTCATTAGCTGTTACTGTTGCTAATGTTAAATTTTTATATTCCCTTACCTCTATTTTTTCGGAGATTATTTGTATTACTTTATATTGTGCAGTTTTATAAGACATTGCGGTATTAGGAATAATTAATAATATGAATAAGAATATTTTTTTCATGTCTCTACTTAAGTTAAATTTAATTTCTTGGCAATCTGTCTTAAACCTTCTTTATATGAAGGAAACGAAAGTTCATAATGAAGCTGTTTCTTAATCTTATCATTATCAACAATCTTATTATCTAGCGCAAATGAGTCATGCCTATATTCAGATACATCTTTACTAATTGGCAAACTATCTATTTTTAATAATTCTTTACAAATATAATCATTTATTTCACTTGTGGGACATGGATTATTATCAGCAATATTAAAGATTTCATTTTTAACATTTGTTGATAAAATAATAGCTCTAATTATAGAAATAATATCAACGATATGAATACGAGATATTAATCTACTCGAAAATTTACTTTCAATAATATTCTTTTTTTGAATTAAAGATATTCTATTTCTTTTATCACCATAAATCGCAGATAACCTTAATATTACAATATTTGCCCATTTGTTTTTTTGTAATTTAAGGTATGCACTTTCACATTCTATTCTAGCTAATCCATTTACAGATTTAGCTTTTAATTCCGAATTTTCTTTTACTCTTTTACCATTATGGTCTCCATACACAGAAGTTGCGGAAAGGTATATTAATTTATAAGGAGTTTTTCTACTTAAAAAATACTCATAAAACTTATTAATTATTATATCTGTCCTTAATTCATAAAATGGCGGTATGGAAATAATAAAATTATCGTAATTATCCAAAATAACACCGTCTATTTCTAAAAAATTAATACTCTTAACTTCTTCTGAATTTTTAAAGTATTTATCCTTTGATTTATTTATAGAAACCCCGACTTTAAAATTATCTAATCTACAGGATTTACAAAAATATTGAGCAACATAGCCATGACCTAGAAATAAAATATTATGATCATTTTGTTCATTTATATTTTTTTTCATCTATAGAATACTTTCAAAAACATTAGAAATCTATTTTAATACCGTTAAAATCTATTACATTTCCAGAATCATGAACGGTAACTTCCTGCAGAGCATTTAATAATTTTTGAACTGAATATTGCGCTGTAAATAATTTATTCTTATTAACAGCGCTTTGAAATGGCTTGGATAATTTACTATCAACAGTTCCTGGGTGCAAGCCAATTATAATAGCATTCTTATTAGATCGAGCTATTTCTATAGAAGCATTCTTTAAAATCATATTGAGAGCTGATTTCGAAGCTCTGTAAGAATACCATCCCCCCAAGATATTATCACTTATACTGCCAACACGAGCACTTAGGGCAGCAAAAATAGATCTTGAGTTTTTGTTTAATTTGGGTAAAAAATGCTTGGCTATGATAGCTGGAGCTATGGTATTAATACTAAATAATTTATTAAATTTCTCTCTTGATAAATCCTTTAAAGATTTTTCAGGATTAATATTCTCAGAATGAAGCATTCCAGTTGCAACTATTACAATATCAATATCAGCATCCTTGCTAGCTTGACTAGCTGCCAATTTAACAGATTCCTCATCTTCTATATTAATAAAAAAAGATTTCACCTTTTTATTATTAAAATCTACCTCAGATCTACTAAATGCAAATATTGATTTTACATTATTTTCTTGGCTTAATTGATTAACAAACTCAAACCCCAATCCTCCACTAGAGCCAATAACGGCAATATTTAAATCATTACTTTGCATTTTTGAATAAAAAAAATCTTATTTTATAGGGTAAAATTGACAAAAATTTCATAATAAAAGTAAAAATTAATGGCAATTTAATCTCAAAACTATTTTTTGATAGTTTTTTTATTATTAATTTAGAAGCTTTACTTGCCGTTATTATTCCTGGCATCTTAAAATCATTTTGATCAGTAAGTCGTGTCTTAACAAAGCCAGGATTTATTAACTGCACCTTGGTTTGATATTGCTTTAACTCATAAAATAAACTCTCTGATAAATTATTAAGAGCCGCCTTGGAAGCTCCATAAGCTAAAGAGTTAGGCATTCCAAAATACCCAGCAACACTTGAAATAATCGCCAAATGTGATATCTTGCTTTTCTTAAACCACGGCAAAAATGAATCAATAAAGTTAAGAAAGCTATTCAAATTTATATCAATTATATTTTTTGCTTTTTTAAGATTAAAATTATCAAGATTCATCGGGGTATAAACCCCAACACAAAATATAATGATATCTATTCTGTCCCAGCTCTTCTTTAGCGTAACAGATAATTTATTCACATCGCCCTCTTTAGAAAAGTCGCAAGAAATTGGCATATGATTACCTTCTAAATTTTTACATAAATTATCTATCTTATCTTTTGAACGAGCAACTATTGCAAGATTGGATCCAAGCTTGGAAAGATTAATGCAAAGCTCTTCGCCAATGCCGAAGCTACCGCCAATTACCAAAATATTCTTATTATTATAATAGCCCCTATTAACCATCTATTGTTTTTGGAAAAAGATGGTTAACTTGCCAAATGTAATACCAAATTTCTTAATTGTAGATTTATTTACTAAAATATTTTTATCCAAAAGGTACATCCAATCATCTAAGGTAACTTTATATTTCGTTTTCTTTTTTTTATCCACCTCTAAATCAAGAATATATTTCATCTGCATAGCATTTCCATATTGAGAACCTTTTGCTTTACCTATTACGTCATCAGCGGTTGCGGTAAAGTTAACATCATCACTAAATTGAATTCTCCATATTCTTTTACTTTTCTCTCCATCATCAAAGGTAAAATACTCTTCTAGAGTCCCCTGATTACCTTTCCATTTACCTTCCATCTGAACTGTAAATCTCCTAGTAACTTTTCCAGATCTATCTTCAAGCATTCCCCAAGCTTTAACCTTTCCATTAAGGTAACTCCTAATGTCTAATTTTGGATTATTGGATTCGTAGTCTTTTGGCTTGATATTTGAGCATGAAAATAAGGACATAGTTAATATAATAATTAAAGTTAATTTAGATATAGTTTTTTTCATTATTTTTTAAAATTTTTATAAAGCAAATATGCACCATAACTTCTAAATATTATAGGAAGTAATGAATAAGAAAAGGAAATAAATTGTTTTTTACTATATTGATCACCTTCAAAAGATCCAATACAGTAAATTAAAACTGCAGAGGAGAGGGTTAGTGAAATTTTTATTATAAAGTTTGCAATTCCAAATATTGCGGTTTCATTATTGAATAATTTATATTTTTGAATAATGTCAGTTAAAATCGAATAAGATAAAGCAAAATCACCTCCAAAACCAATTCCAGATAAAATACAAATAACCCCATATAGTATTATATCACCTTCTTGCAAAAAGAAACAACCAGCAAAAATAAAAACAGTAAATAATATTGAAATTATAAAGGTTTTAACTTTATTGTTAATGATTTTAGATAATTTTGTCCAAATAATTAATCCCAAAAGTAGACCTAAAAAATATATAAGTAAAAATATTCCAACTAAATGTTTAGCATTAATAATATTTTCAACAAAGAATATTATAAGCACTGCCGGTATAGAAGAGGAAAGAGAATTAAGAAAAAAAATCAAAAAATATTTCTGAATAACTGATTTTTCTAGTATATTTTTAAAAGAAATTCTATTTTCTGTTACGTTAAAATTATTATTAGGAGCTTTAAAATAAAATATTAGAGCAAATATCAATATTAAGAATAAATAGACAACTCCAATCAAAAGAAATGAGTAAGTCTCGCTAAAATATTTAAATAAAAGCGCAGGAGCAGAAGCGGCGAATATTATTCCAGCAATAAAAGATACCTCGCGATAGGATATAATCTTAGTTTTCAAATAATAATTATTACTAAAAGACACGGCATATGATTGATAGTTAATATACACAATGCTAAAGATACTATATGTAGTTACCAGAAATACAATTAACCATATCTCAATGCTGTCAGTATGCAATGGATAAAATAGCAGTAAAAATGATATACCAAGAAATGGAGAGAAATAACATATTATTTTCTTCTTTAAATGAGGAAACTTATCACTAACCACCCCAAATATTGGATCTTGGATAGTGTCAATTAATCTGGTAAAAAGCAAAATAACTGCCATAGTTTTTAAACTAATATCAAAGTTGTCAACATAGTAACTTGGCAGATAAATATACATAGGAATGCCAATAAATGACAAGCAAAAGGCAAGTAAGGAGTAGGATATTAGATTTTTATTATTAATTTTACTCATTCACACCAAATAAATCATTAGTCATTTTCTTATGTCTGCCATCCTTATGAAGCCAAATATTTAAAAACATTTCTGAAAAACTTTCTTCAGATATTTTGCCGTTAAGTATTTTATTATGATACAAGCTAATAATACCATTATTGAGGTATCTGGCCTCAATGACATCATCTTTTTTGACATTAGGAAATATTGAAACCAGCTTATTATAATAATTATTTTGTTCTTTTTTATTTATATCATAATATCTACTCATTTCTTCTACCGAAGATCTTGCGAGGCTATCTTTACTAAAATACATATTATAATTTATAATTAAAGAAAAATTAGTATTAAAGATTTCTTCAGGATGAAGATAGGCTTTATCATCAACGCATAAATAAATATCATATAATTTTAGGAAGAAAAAGTTAAACTTATGATGATTACAAGATTTATATTCCGCATCTTTAGTAACCGCACTCGCCTGTAAGTTCATGGGTAATGTTAAAATAACAAATAAATAAATTACCTTAAGCATGAGTAAGTGAATATTGAATCACATCGGTTCTTTTTGAACTAAAGCAAGCGGCACAATAAGCTAAGTAAAATTGCCATTTTCTAATAAACTCTTTATTATAACCTAGCTCCATAACTTCATCACTAGCTTTATTAAAGCTATCTAGCCATTTTAAAAGAGTTTTAGCGTAAGATTCCCCAAATCTAAATTCATCCACAACCTTCAATCCATGTTTTAAAGCTAATTTGTTAAAAATAGATGGAGATGGCAAAAATCCTCCTGGAAATATATACTCCCTAATATAATCCGATGTTTTAAGATATTTTTTATAAAATTTATCATCTATTACAATAGTCTGAATTACAGCTCTGCCTTCTTTTTTTAAACATTCTTTAATTTTGACAAAATAATCATCCCAATATTTTCTACCCACTGCCTCAAACATTTCAATTGAAACTATATTGTCAAACTTGCCTTTTTCCATTCTATAATCCTGCAGAGCAATATGTGCGTTTAGCCCTTTATTCTTTATTAATTTTTCGCTATAAAGCTTCTGCTCATTTGATAAAGTTAAGCCTTTTACTTTATAGCCCTTGCTGTGAGCTTCATCAATAAATCCACCCCAACCACAACCTATCTCTAAAATACTAGATCCGTTTTTATTAATTTTTTCTAATATTCTTTGATATTTATTTTTTTGAGACCTAGAAAGACAGTCTTCTTGGCAAAATATTCCAGAAGAATAGCTCATTGATTCATCGAGCCACTTTGAATAGAAATCATTCCCTAAGTCATAATGATACTTGATATTTTTTCTACTACCCTTAATGCTGTTTTTTTTGAACAAGTTTTTTATTCCAAAAAAAGCTGAATATAAAATATTACTATGAAATAATGACTCTAAATCATCTTGATTCAAAGAAACAAAATAAAGTAGCCTCGCTATATCGCTAGTTGTAAAAAAGCCCTTTATATAAGATTCTCCAAATCCAATATCACCCTTTGATAAAACTGAATCAATCAAAGACCAGTCATTAATTTTAATATCAGCCTTAATTTCACTATTTTTATTGCCAACATCTATCTTGTTGCCGCAAGGAGTTGTTATAATTAAATAGCCATGCTTAACATTTTCTAAATGCTTAAATATTTTATTTTTCATTTTCTGCAAGTAGTTATATTTATTTTTAATTTTTTAGGACACTTATAATGTTTAATACCTTTTAAATATAATTTAAAAGCCTGATAATAAATTAATATTATTGTTTTAAAGGTAAAAAAAGGCATTTTTAAAAAATTAATACATAAATTTTTATTATTAAATTCTTGAAAGCTACATTTTAAGGAGGTGCTAAGCTTCAATTTGCCATCAACTAAATAATTAATAAAGAAATTCATTTTTTGCTTAGTAAGATCAAAGCGAAATTGATACACTCCCTCTGTCTTAATAAACGGAGAAACATAAAATTCTTTTTTACTTTGAATCCAATCGCTAGATTTTATTGGCTCTAAATTATCCTGAAAACAAAGATAATTATGTTTCTGACCACAAGTATTACTAACCTCACTAAGAACTGCAATTAAATGATTACTATCATTAAAACAGAGCCAAAAACTAACAGGATTAAAACTATACCCCAAAACTCTAGGATGAGTTACTAGAACAATATCTTTTATACAAAAAATATTATTTTGATGTAGAATTTTTAAAATCCAACCCTCTATATCTTTTGGACTTTTCTCGCCATAATCAGAGTGATAAAATCCAAATAAATTAAAACTACCAAGAGAAAAGAGGTGTTTTTTTAATTTTTTTATTTTAGATAAAGGAAGGGAAATATAAGTACTTTTGTAATTAAAATAATTTTTCTTAGGAGAAAATCTGCGATGCATAATGTCACCCTTTATCAAAAATGGTTTTTTTACTATATTTTCCACGGCACATCTATTTTAAATTTTTTAGCAATATCAATGGCTGAATTCAGGCCGTCTTCATGAAAACCGTATTTAGTCCAAGCTCCACAAAACCAGATCTTTCTTTTTCCTTGAATTTTATCTAAATTTTCTTGAGATTTAATTGCCTCTTCATCAAAAATTGGATGTTCATACTCATATTTGCCAAAAATATCCTTTTCATTAATGTCTTCAATAGGATTTAAAGTAACAAATAAAGGATATGAATGGTCTATATTTTGTAAATTATTCATCCAGTAACTCAGTGATACCTTATTTTCCTTTTGTTTAGATAAATAAACCCAGCTTGCCCAGGCTTTCTTGTTTACCGGCATCTGATTCTTGTCTTTATGTAGGATGGCAGTATTTTTGCTAGATTTTATCTTTGATAAAATTTGTTCTTCATCTTTACTTTTATCTGAAACTATCTGATATGCTTGATCAGCGTGGGTTGCAAAAATAACATGGTCAAACTCATAATTACCCCCCTCTTTGTCAGTTAAAATTATTTTCTTACCTGATTCTTTTGATTGAATAATATTACATCCCAATCTAATTTTATCACTGAAGCTTTCACTAATCTTTTTAACATATTCCTTTGAAGCACCATCAACAGTGTACCATTGCGGCTGATTGGTAATAGTTAAGAGACCATGATTATAGAAGAATTGAAGAAAGGTTTTAGCAGGGTAGTTTTGAATTAATTCCAATTTACAACTCCAAATAGCTCCAGCCATTGGAAATAAATAATAATTCTTAAAATACTCACCCAATTTTAAATCATCAATAAAATCATTTAAAGTTAAATTTTGTAAATCTCTGCCACTTTCAATAAGTTTAATTGCATTTTTGTTAAATTTAATAATATCCTTAAGCATTTTTAAAAACTTAAGATTAAAAAAATTCTTTTTTTGAGCAAAAAGACCAGCTAAATTATTACCACTATACTCAAAACCATTATCTAGATCTTTAATGCCAAATGACATATTACTTTTAGAAACTTTAACCTTGAGTAAATCAAAAAATGCCTTGAGATTTGGATAGGTTTTAAAGTTGAAAACAATAAATCCAGTATCTACATCTATATTCTTACCTTCATATTTAATTGATGCCGTATTGGAATGACCTCCAAGATAATCATTTTTCTCAAATAAGGTAATGTCATGCTTTTTGTTAAGTAGCCACGCACAAGATAATCCTGATATGCCTGATCCAACTATCGCTATCTTCATTTTAATAAATTATTTAAACACTATAAACTTAAAATTTGCCCTTATACCATTTTAACTTATAAACGAATTAAATTCTCAATATTGTTATGGTCAAATGATATAAGAGCTAATTTAAAAAATAAAACTACTTCAGCTGCACGGAAATTTTTTCAGCTATAGACTTTCCAAAGCCTGATTTAAATCAGAAATAATGTCAGAAGCATCTTCAATTCCTATTGAAACTCTCAAAACATCATCAGTGGCACTAGAAAGTATTTTTTCTTCCTCACTTAACTGACTATGAGTTGTGCTTGATGGATGAATTATAAGACTTCTAGAATCTCCAACATTTGCAACATGGGAAAATAATTTACATGAATCAACTATTTTCTTTCCAGCCTCAAGACCACCCTTAACACCAAAGGTGAAGACGGCTCCAAAGCCACCTTGTAAATATTGCTTTGCTAATTTATTGTAATTATTATCATCAAGTCCAGGATATTTTACCCAATCAACCTTGCTATGAGAGCTTAAAAATTTTGCCACCTCTAAAGCATTAGAGCAATGTCTTTGCATTCTAAGCGGTAAGGTTTCAAGGCCAAGCATTGTTAGAAATGCATTCATTGGTGCCATAACCGCCCCTAAATCTCTAAGCCCAACAGCAATAGCTCTAAATGTAAATGCTAATTCGCCACAAGCTTCATGAAACTTTAAGCCATGATAAGATGGATCTGGATCACATAATAATGGGAATTTATCATTTTGACTCCAATCAAATTTACCACTATCAATAATAACCCCACCAACAGCAGAGCCATTACCAGTTAAAAATTTAGTAGTAGAATTAATTACAATATCAGCACCATGCTCTATTGGCTTTACCAAGGCAGCAGTAGCAATAGTGTTATCAATTATCAAAGGAATACCATTATCATGAGCCAAATCAGCAACTTTCTTAATATCCGTCACTGCTCCTTGCGGATTTGAAAGACTTTCAGCAAAAATAAATTTAGTTTTGCTATTTATTGCAGCTTTTACATCTTCTAAATTATCTATATCAACAAATTTAACATTCCAGCCATATTGCTTGAATGAGTTCTTAAATTGATTAATTGAACCACCATAAAGCTTTTTCGCAGCAATAAATTCATCACCAGATTGCAATAAATTATGAAAAGCAGTTAATTGTGCAGCATGACCAGAGGCGCAAGCAATTGCACCAACTCCAGATTCAAGAGCTGCCATTTTTTCTTGCAATGCGCCAATGGTTGGATTAGTTAGTCTAGAATAAATATAACCAACTTCTTTTAAGGCAAAAAGATCAGCGGCTTGCTGTGCATTTTTAAAAACAAAAGATGCCGATTGATGAATTGGGATCTGCCTTGCACCAGTCTCGTCAGGATTATTTCCCGCATGTACGCATATAGTATTAAATTTCATTTTAATTATTTTTAAGTTAATATAAATTTATAGCTTCTAACTAGGAGATTAATATATTGCAATAAAAATGCAATATATTAAGAAAATTAATCGAAGATAATACCATTTTAACTTATAAGTGAATTAAATTCTAAATATTTTTATGGTAAAGTTGCTAAAAAACGAGTGTAATATGTTCATATTGCGCAAGGCTTTTTGTCAATTTTAACTAAAAAGATGACGAATTTGATCATTTAGCAAAATACCAGTTTTAGAAGTTAAGATCGTATAACCTCATCCAAAGTTTTACTTTTAGAGTTTTTCCAATTAGTCCAACCATTAGAAGATTTACCAAGACAAAAAGATGATGCTGAACTAGGGGAAGTGAAAATTATATCTTGCAAAGTAATCATAAAATTATCATCTAAATTCTTGACTTTATTACTTTTGATTAAATCCTCTCTTTTATAATTTTTTAAATTATAATAGCTTTCTTCTGTAGCTGATATTTTAGAGTCTTTTAAGACTATAATTTTATTATCTTCAAATACTGCCTTTGCATCAATATCATTTCTTTTACAATAATATAAATTTTCCTCATTGTCTTTATTGATTTCAGCTAGAAAATTATATCCCGCAAAACCAATTATTAATTTAACATCTTCAAAAAATTCATCCATTGATGATTTTTAGCGTTCTGGCAAATTTGGACAATTTGGCTTTTGGCTATTTTCTTCCATGTCAATATTTCCAGTTTTTTTAACTGCCGCAATTGACAAATATTCAAGATATTTTACATCAGCTTTCGTAAGGTCATTATTTTGCGAAAAAAATGTAATTGCCAAATTCCAAAAATTCTTTTTTTTGACGTGACTTTTTATTCTCTGATTAAAATTTTCACTTTCACCAATATAAATTTTATTTTCATCATCATTCAATAAAAAATAAAGAGATGGCTGCAGTGATTCATCTCTATCTTTTATTTTATCCATCGAAGATCTTGGGACAATAAGGGCTTTACAATTTTTATTTGAAATAAAAACGGTCCTAAGGCCGCTTGGAGTGCCCTGTATAAGATATGTTGTAATTGTTTTACCTTGTTTCATTTATAATAATTAATTACATTAAGAAGGCTTTTATAGTGATTGAGAACCGCTCTCTGGGAAACTTAAAATATAGTTTTTGGCTCCGCTTAGTGTATGTGTTCCGAACTGATAGACGAGAAGAAGTCGTTAATTTTGGGTTGGTTCATGCCAATAATATGGCTGATTAGTCAAGAATGTTGATGGGGATCGGGTTCGAATCCTTGTTTAGGATTCTAATTGATGTTTTGAGGCTGATTGAGCTGAAAATCTGGTTTATTGCACCCAGTCCATTTTGGAGGCTTTAAGTCACTTTGCCATTTTTTCATCATTTGCTTTTGATAAGCAATCCTTACATCCTTTTCCTCTTTAAAGTCGGTGCAGTTAAAATCAAAAAAATCTGCTGAAATTTTATCTTTGTAATTATTAGTTTTTTTAGAATTGAATAGCTCAAATAAATCATGCCAAGATTTATGGGGCTTTATTTCTTTTTTATCTTTTATTGTTTTGTCTCTTCTAATTTTTTCTTTTGCCAAATCATCAAAATATTGAACTAGCCAAGAATAGTGATCTATACTCTTTCTAGTCCAGATTGTGCAGGGATGATTAAAATGAGTATCTTTATAAAGTAGGTCATTATTGCCAAATAAATGGCGATAGGAGCTTGAGAGAAGTTGAGCAGTCTCAAGAATCATCTTATTTAACCTCAAGTCATCCAGATGAGATGCTGCTTTTTTTGGATGAAATGAGGTTAGAAAAATATTCATGCTTGAATTACTTTATCAATTAATAAGCCTAAATCGTGCTTTATTAATTTATAAAATATTTACCAAATAACAACGCTAAAAATTTAAACAAAATTCAACGCCTTCACCCTCAACAGATTTGCAAGAAATATCACCATCAAAAGATTTCATTACTCTTTTACAAAATGGCAGTCCTAAACCAGTTCCGCCCTTTTTATTTGAGGTAAAAAAACTATCAAAAATTGATTCTAATTTATTGGCAGGAATGCCAACGCCATTATCTTTGAAATATAGGCATTTTTTATCACCATCTAGCCAAATATTGATCTTGGCTTTGTAGTAAAGTGAGTTTTTAAGCAAGTTGAATAAAACAAAAATCATCAATGTTTCATCACCTTTAAAAATAAAATCATTTTCCAAATTAACATTAACCAACTCTTTTTGATCTTCACTTTCAAAAGCAAATTCTTTAATTGCTGATTCAACAACGCTGGCAATTGAAAGGTTAAGAAATTTGGATTTATCAATTTCCTCATCTCTAATATTTTGCAAGATCATATCAATCATTGATAAACCACGAGAAGAGGAAACAGAAATTAAATCAAGATATTCAACCGCTTCATCCAAATTGCTCTTGATAATGTCGCAACAGCCCTTGATTGCTGACAATGGGTTGCGTGTCTCATGCGCTATTGACCCAGCAAGAGGTTTAAGATTTTCTTTTGTCATATTTTTTAAGGTTAAGTTTCTAAAAGATTGCTTTTTGACTTAGTGAAATTATTATCATTATTGAATATATTAAATAATAACAATTTAAATCATCTTAAATAGCTAAATTCATTTAGTCAAGATGATTTTATTTATTTTAAATAAAATGATTTATAATTACCATATCAGACTTGCAAGATCAGCTCTAAACCTTACTCAAGGTGAATTAGCTGAAAAATCAGGAGTTTCCGTTCCAACAATTAAAAGCATTGAGCTATCCAAAGCGGATGAAGAGCTTAAAAATAGCAAAACAATAATTATGGCTTTGGTGAGGTTTTTTGAAGATGGTGGATTAATTTTTATTGATGAGGAAGATTTTATTGGAGTTAAGATTGGTAAGAAAATAATTAAAGAAAGTAAATAAACATGATAAAATTAGCCTCAATTTTAAAAGATTCTAATTACTCAATAAATCTCTTCACGCCAAAAGAAATTGAAGATTTTGAAAGCACGATTTTTGAAAAAGGTGATAAACCTTACATAAACTGTTTAATTAGAGATAAAGACATTCAATTAAAACCAGAGGAAGCAGTCAGGCAGTTATATTTAGGCAAATTACTAAAAGATTATGGCTACCCTAAAAAATCAATAAAATTAGAGCATTCAATTAGATTTGGCAGAGATTCCACCAAATCGGCTGATATTGTTATTTTTGATAAAGATAGACCAACAGTTGAATATATTATTGTTGAGGTTAAAAAGCCTAAATTAAAAGATGGTAAAGAGCAGTTAAAATCATATTGCAACGCTACAGGTTCACCAATTGCAATTTGGACAAATGGCGAGCAAATTTCACATTACAACCGCAAAGACCCCAACTATTTTGAAGATATAACCGACATTCCAAGATTTGACCAATCTTTAGAAGATATTTTAACTGAAAGATATACTTGGAAAGATTTAGTAATGAAAGATAAGGTAATTTGCGAGGGTAAATCGCTAAAAACCATCATTCTTGAAATGGAAGATGAGGTTTTGGCTAATGCTGGCGTTGATGTATTTGAAGAATTATTTAAGCTAATCTTTGCCAAACTTTATGATGAAAGCAAAAGTAAGGATGATAAGAAATACTTAGAAAGAGCCGCTAAAAAAGATCTAGGTGATACTTTATATTCAGACTTTCCAAAATTTAAGGAATGGTTAGCAAAATTTGATGATAGCGATTTCAGAGTTTTAGATTTCAGAAATAAAGGGCAATCAGCAGGAGAATTAAAAACCAAGATTCAGAAAATATTTGATGAAGCTAAAACCAAATGGCAAGGCGTATTTTCACCAGATAGCAAAATTCAACTTTCACCAACTCATCTTTCCGTTTGTGTTTCGTCACTTCACGACATTAAGCTATTTAACTCTAACCTACAAGTAATTGATGAAGCCTTTGAATATTTAGTAAATAAATCATCAAAAGGAGAAAAAGGGCAATATTTCACCCCTCGCCATGTAATTGATATGTGCGTTAAAATGCTCGACCCCAAAAGAGGTGAATTCATGATTGATACCGCTTCGGGTTCTTGTGGTTTTCCAGTTCACACAATATTTCATCTAACAGGACAATTATTCCAAAATGCTGATATTCCAGAAAGTGAAAAGGAAAATGTTTTAAAGATATTTGGTATAGATTTTGACGAAAGAGCGGTAAGGGTTGCTAGAACTCTCAACTTAATAGCAGGAGATGGGGAAACCAATGTTTTATATCTCAATAGCCTTGATTATAAAAGATGGTCAGAAATGACAACTGATCCAAAATGGAGAGATACTTATGGTAAGGGATTGGAAAGAATGCGTCAATTATCACCATTTGTAAAAGAAGAAATAAATTTAAAAGAAGAGGATAAAAACAACCAAGTTTTTAATTTTGATATTCTAATGGCAAACCCTCCTTTTGCAGGAGATATAAAAGAATCCTCAATAATTCACAATTATGATTTAGGTTATTCAGGCAAAAAAACTAAAAGCAAAGTTAGTAGAGATGTTTTGTTTATTGAAAGAAACCTAGATTTTGTTAAGGCTGGCGGAAGGTTAGCCTTGGTTTTACCTCAAGGAAGATTCAACAATACCTCAGATAAAGATATTAGGGAATATATTGCAGATAAGGCAAGAATCTTGGCGGTGGTGGGATTACATGGAAACACATTTAAACCCCACACAGGAACTAAAACCAGCGTAATATTCTTGCAAAAATGGCATGATGAGCTTTGCCCTAAGCTTGATGATTATCCAATATTCTTTGCAACTTCTGAACAATCAGGAAAAGACAATTCAGGCGATTATGTTTTTATTAAAAATGAAGATGCTACTAAAAAAATAGATCAATTTGGACACTTCATCATAAATCATGATTTGCACAACCACGCAGGCGAATTACAAGATGGAATTGCAGAGGCTTTTGTTGATTTTGCTAAGAATGAAAAGCTAAGTTTTGTTAAATAGACCATTTTCCTGACATCAGGAAAATGGTTTTATGCTTATAATTAAATTTTAAAATTATGAATAAAGAAGAAGTAACTAAATTTATTAGCCTTTTTGATAAGATAAAACATCAAGAAAGTTCAAAAGATAAAAAGGAAGGAATAGAATTTTGGTTTGCCAGAGATTTGCAAAAATTACTTGGCTATGAAGAGTGGAGAAATTTTAATTCAGTTATCAATAGAGCAAAGAATGCTTGCGAGACCTCTAATCATAACATTGCAGACCATTTTGTTGACGCTAACAAAATGGTTGAAATTGGCTCTAAAACCCAAAGGCCAATTGACGACATAATGTTGACTCGTTATGCCTGCTATTTAATTACTCAAAATGGCGACCCCAGAAAAGAAGTTATCGCTTTTGCTCAAACCTACTTTGCAACTCAAACCAGAAAGCAAGAACTTTTAGAAGAAAGGCTTGAAATTCAAGAAAGACTAAAAGCTAGAAAAAAACTAACTGAAACCGAAAAGGAGCTATCAAGCAATATTTATCAAAGAGGGGTTGATAATCAGGGTTTTGGTAGAATTAGGGCAAAAGGAGATAAGGCACTATTTAATAATAGCACAGCTCAAATGAAAGAAAGGCTTGGCGTAAAAGATAATAGAGCCTTAGCGGACTTTTTGCCAACCATCACTATAAAAGCCAAAGATTTTGCTGCCGAAATCACTAATTTTAATGTTAATAAAGAAAACCTACAAGGCGAGCATAGCATTACTTCTGAGCATATTAAAAATAATAAAGAGGTACGAGACACTTTGACAAGAAGGGGAATAAAACCAGAGGAATTACCAGCAGAAGATGACATCAAAAAAGTAGAAAGAAAGCTAAATTCTGATAGCAAAAAGCTTGGGAAAGGCAAGTTTGAAAAAGAAGAAATAGAAGGTTAAATATGCAGTATTCAGTTGTTAGATATAGTGAGGTTTTAAATAGTAGTTATAGGTTTGATAGTGAATATTGGGTTGCGGATGTAATTAATTACAACAAACAGTTTAAAACCTTATCAGATTTAAATATTAAAGTCGTTAGCGGTCCTTTTGGCTCTTCGTTAAAAAGTGAGGCTTATTGTAATAGCGGAGTTCCATTTGTTAGAATTTCTGATTTAAACAACTTTTTTATATCAAAAGATAATCTAATTCATATTTCAGAAGAAGATCACAAAAGGCTATCTTCATCAAGATTAAAATATAATGATCTTGTTCTTTCAAAGGTCGGCAATACAATTGGCGTTGTATCAATTTTAACCCCAGAAATTGGCGATGAATGCAATATAAGTGAAAATAATTTAGGAATTAGGCTTTGGAATAACGATTTAAAAATAAACCCTTATTTTCTATTATCTTATTTGAATTGCAAGATAGGTCAGAAGCAAATTTTAAGATTAATTAGCGGAAATGCTCAGCCTAAATTGAATGTTGCCGATATAAAGAATCTTAAATTGCCTATTATTTTAGATTCATTCCAGTTACAAATAGAAGAGTTGGTTAAAAATTCTTATAAAATATCCAATTCCTCAAAATCCCTATACACCGAAGCAGAAAACCTACTTTTAGAAGAATTAGGATTAAAAGATTGGAAGCCAAAACATCAATTAAGCTATGTCAAAAACTATTCCGACACGCAAAAAGCCGAAAGATTTGATGCTGAATATTTCCAGCCTCAATATGAAGAGGTAATTGAAAAGATTAAAAATTATCAAGACGGTTTTGACTGTGCTAAAAACCTAATTTCTTTAAATAACAAGAATTACAAACCAAAAGATGATAAAGATTATAGATATGTTGAATTGTCTAATATATCACAAAATGGAGAGGTTAAAGGATTTACAGTTGCTAAAGGTCAAGATTTGCCAACTAGAGCAAGAAGAAAAATAAATAATCAAGATTTACTATTATCATCAATTGAAGGTTCTCTTGATAGCATATCTCTTATTAAAAGCGATTACGATAATATGCTTTGTTCAACAGGATTTTTTATTGTTAGATCAAAGAATATAAACCCCGAAACAATGCTAATATTCTTCAAATCTCTTATTGGTCAGCTTCAATTAAAAAAAGGATGTAGTGGCACAATTCTCACTGCCATTAGTGCAGATGAGTTAAATAAAATATTAATACCTAAGGTAAAACAGGAAATTCAAGATGAAATAAAGGACAAAATAAACAAAATGTATTTATTCAAGTCTCAATCTAAATCCCTACTATCAATAACTAAACAAGCCGTAGAAATAGCAATTGAAACAAGCGAAGAGCAAGCTAGTAAATGGATAGATCAAGAATTAGAGAAATTGGGGGTGCAATTAATCTAGCTAAGTAAATGACAAAAACTAAAGATGTAACAAATTTATGAAATTAGGAGAATTGCTAATAAATAGTATATCGCCAGAAACTCAAAGAGTTTTAGATGGTTTGAGAGTTCAGAAGGAGCAATTAGAAAAATATCTTGCGCCAATGCAGGATGCTATAGCAAAACAATCAATAGCTCTAAATCACGCCTCTAGACCTTACTTGCATGCTTTAAATCATTATTCAAAGCTTCTTGCACAAAATGAAAAACATTTAAGAGGGTTTAAAAATTTAAGTAAAAATCTTAATGGTTTATCAATATCCTTTCTGGTTCAATCGCAAGTTATTACAAAAGAATTAACGGATCGTAAAGAAGATTTAGAAACTCGTGATACAAAAACCCCTAATAAAATAGACCTAACTCCAATTAACGAATATGCTACAAAATCTGACATTCAGGATATTAGTAAAAGAATTGCTAATTTAGAAACGGTTAGAATTGAGAATACAAGGCAGGAATATAAATTGGAAATTAACCAACAAGATTGTCAAGAAAGATTGCTTTGGTTAACTATGTCAGGAAATAAATTAATGATAAATGATACTATCGCTTATCACACCTTCAAAACAAATTCCAATGATAGGCCGTCTATCAACTCACGCTTGATTAATCATTTAATATCAAACCCTCATACTGAATTTTCTAGACAGGACTTAATGGATTTGAATATTCTGGATAAAAATGAGGATAAGGATTTTAATATTTGCTTACAGGATATGAAATTTGTTGATGAATTTGCCAAGTTATTTTTTAAAACATCAAAAAATTCTATAGAGTTGACTAATCCCATTACTCCAGAAATAAAGAATAAAAAGGGTATAGAGTTTATAGAGCTATCCAAAATATTGAAAAAGAAGAAATAAGAAAAGCATACATCTATCAAGCTATGTTATGTAAGGCTTTAAAGCCACAATAAGAGATCAAAAGACTTCGCAAGACTTACTGCAAAAGCATCAAATCTACATAGAATCCAACATAATATTAATTTTATGTTGGAAAGTGTCAGATTTAACAAAATCAATCCAAAATCTATATAAAGGCGAACTATCACAAGGCGAGGCAGAAATTGCCAAAAATAACCTTGTGGGCTTTTTTCGTACCTTACAGCAGATTGAAGAAAGGCAAAGCCAGCATAAAGGCAATATTACTCAAAATGTAAATAATGAAGTAATAAAAAATTATGCAAATAACGGAAATTCAAATTGAGCTGATAAAGCCAAATAATGGGCTTGTTGGTTTTGCTAGTCTTGTGGTTGATAACAATATCTACCTTTCAAGTATAGCAGTTCACAAAAAGCTAAATTCAACAGGCTACCGCCTCACTTATCCAAGCAAGGGCAGATTCGCAATATTTCACCCAATCCATAAAGAGGCTAGTAACCAAATTGAGCAGGCAATTTTTGCCAAGTTAAAAGATGTAATGAAAAAGATAAAAAACGATGTTCAAGAAATACAGCCCTAGAAAAAAAGATCTTTATAATTACAGATCCTACAAAATAGCTAATCTTTGCAAAATTCATCAATCTGAAAAGCTACACCCTCAATCTATCAGAAAATGGATAAAAAGCGGAGTATTAAAAGCCTTTTTGCATGAAAGAGATTATTATATTTATGGTGCAGTTTGGAAAGAGTTTTTGACCAACCGCAATAAAAAGCATAAAGAAAAAAGAGGTTTAGATTTTGACCAATTTAGATGCGGTAAATGTAAATCTAAGCAACCACCTCTTAACAATATCATCACCAAATTAACAACAGGATTTAACAATTGTATAGAGGCTTTTGGAGTTTGTCAGAAATGCGGATATGATGGATTAAAACGCCCTTATAAAAGATCAGAATTAGCCAAAATTAAGGAATTTTTTAAAATTGAGTTAGATGAACTGCCAACATTATGTAATTCTTCAATTAGCACTAACAAGACTCACTCAAATATAGGTCAAAAAGTGGGGGTTAGTGAGTCACCAAATATCACAAAAAATAAAGATAAAAAACCTAAGCCAGATAATGCAAATGAAGGTCAGCAATTAACCCTTTTTGATTTTATTAATTAACAAATTTAGCCATGATTGATACAGGACATAACGAACAAAACGAAGTTGTAAAATATCAATTTTTTCAAGAATTGGCAGAATGCGGAATTAATGACAAAGACCCAAGAGATCCAAAAACAATCCTTCAATATATCAATGCAATTCATGAGTTAGAGATTGCCACCAAGTTTAAAGATTTTAAAAGTTATGATTTAAATTTTGCCTTAGAATTTAAAGAACACCTAGCAAATAAGATCAGCAAGAAAACTGGCAAAAATATTTCTAAATCTCTTTATGTTCACTATCTCAAATATAATAAAGAATTTCTTGAATGGTTAAAGAAAGAGAAAAAGGAATATTCAAAACTTAGCCAAAAAGACATCAATTATCTAAAAACCAACAAAAACGATAAAAACACCGCCCTTGCAACTGGTCATCAAGAATCAAACTTAGTAAAAGATATTTTGCTTGTTATTCGGGGTATGCCAGATTCAACACCTATTCAAATGAGGAATAAAGCCATACTTAGCCTTTGTTTGATTACTTGTCCAAGAATTAAAGCCTTATTAACTGCTAGAATTTGTAGCATAAGATATTTTGAAGAATATGGGGCTTGGGCTTTTGACCAAAACCCCAAGCTAGTTGATACAAAAGCCAAGAAGCATATAGTTTCTTTCTTTATAGGTCAATGCCAAGACATTATTGATAATGTGCTTAATTGGCTCAAATTCCTTAAAGAAAATGGCTTTACGGATCATGATTATTTATTTCCAAATATAGGTTCAAGCTTCAATAGCAAAGGAGAATCAATTTGCAAGTTGTCAAAAGATGTTGTTGGTTCTGATTCTTGGATTAGATCAGGAATTTTTAAACCAGCTTTTAAGGCTGGCGATGTAAAATATTATTGCCCTCACTCTTTCAGGCATTCATTGGCAAGATTAGCAAGAACACAACCAGACCCAGCAAATTTACTAATTGCCTTATCTGAAAATGACGGACACAAAAACCAAATGGCGGTTTTATTATCAAGCTATGCAGTTGACTATAAGAGCGTTAGATCAAAATTAATGAAGGGTTTTAAGTTGAAATAATTTAATGTTGGTTTATAATTTTTTTTGAAAGATTTATTAAAAATGTAATGAGCATGAAGCTTCTGAATGATTTAGTAATAGAGTATCAATATATATTTACAGCAATTGGGGCGTTTGGCTCTATACTAGCAGCTTTTGCTTCACTATATTTAGTTTTTAAAAAGGAAAAGCCAAAAATAAAAGCAAGTTTATTTACAATTACGCACGGAGATTACTTTGGCGAAACCGTAGATTATGAGTTTATTATTTGTAAAATTAAGAATATTGGTAGCTGTGCAGTAGAAATTGATGAGGATTCTTTTAAAATTTGTGGAAAGACCATTGAGCCTATTGATGGGATATATCAAGATTATACAGTGATAGATCGCCCATATGAAGAGTTTAATTATCAATACTATGTTAGTAAATATGAGCATAAAGTATACAACCCTCTTGCTAAAAAGCTAAAAGAGTATCCTTTTTGTATAAAATCAGGATATTCAGAAAGTTTTTATATTTTAGGTAGGGATAGCAAGATTGATGATAAAAAGCTTTTAAAGAAATTAGAAGAAAAGGAGATAAGTATAAAAAATACTTTTAGCTTTGATGTTGTAATAAATGATAACTTTAATTTTAAGGCTAAAATTGATGATAATCTAGAATCTATAATTAAAAAGGCAATAAAAAGTAAGTCATGAAAGCAGTAATTTTCGCCAGAGTATCGACTCAAGAGCAAGAAACAGATGGACATTCAATTGATGCTCAAATTGCCAAGCTAAGGGAATATTCACAAAGAAATGATCTTGAGATAATAAAAGAATTTGAAGTTGTTGAAAGCTCAACCAGAGGCGAGCGACCAGAATTTTATAAGATGATAGAGTTTGTAAAGGCTCAAAAAGGGCAGATAGCTCTTGTTTGTGATAAGGTTGATAGATTACAGAGGAGTTTTACAGAATTACCAGTTTTAGATAAACTACGCAAAGAAAATAAGCTAATATTACACTTTCTTGATATTGGTAAGTTAGACAGCGATTCAAACAGCCAACAAATATCTTTTTATCAAATGTCTGTTGTGATGGCTAATGCTTACACCAACGCAATATCGGATAATGTAAAAAGAAGCATTATTCACAAATTAAATAATGGTGAATATATTGGCAAAGCACCTCTTGGCTATTTAAATGTTAGAGATGAAAATGACAAATCAAATATTATCATTGATGAATCAAGGGCTTTTCTAATTAAGAAGATGTTTGAGATTTATTCAACTGGCACTATCTCGCTTGGTGATTTAGAAAAATTTGCAGTTCAACACAATTTAACCAACAACTTCTATAAAGGTAGAGAAGGCAAGCCAATTACTAAAAATGTAATTTCTAACATATTAAGAAATCCTTTTTATTATGGTGAAATTTATGTTAAGAAATACAACAAATATTACCCTCACAAATACCAGCCATTAATTAGCAGAGCTTTATTTGATAAATGTAGAGAAGCGACAATTGAAAGATCAGCTATTAATAACAGAATCCAAGCAATTCAAACATCAGGCAAAGATTTTATCTTTAGAAGCCTTATAAAATGTGCAATTACTGGCAGAACTGTATCGTCAGATCGCAAAGAGAATAAGAAGAACAAGAACACCTATCTTATTACTTGGAATCCAGAAGATATTAAAAAGAAAATCTATGTGCCAGAAAATGATATTTTAAGGCAAGTATCAGATATTTTCAAGTCAATCACCGTACCAAAAGATATGCTTGATGAAATAACTAGCTATTTGCAACAATCACACGAGGCAGAAAAGCAATATCATAGCAATAAAATTAATGTTTTAAGAAAAGATGAAGATAATACCCAAAACAAGATTAACAGATTACTAGATTTATATTTGGAAAGATCAATCAATGAGGTGGTTTATAATAGTAAAAATAAAGACCTAGAAAGCCAACTAGCAAAGGTAAGGGCAGAAAAAGAAATTTATCAAGGGGCAGATGGTAATTTTAAAACAACTATCATTACAGCCTTTCAACTAGCCAATAAAGCAAGTGAATTATTTGAAAGTTCGAAAACTAGTGAAAAGAGGGAGTTGATTAATTTTGTATTTTCGAACCTATCTTTAAGAGGTGGGAAGCTAGAGTACGCCTTACGCAAACCATTCGATATGATGGTCAATTTGTCCAGCCGTGCGGACTGGCTCCTTGGGAGGGATTCGAACCCCCGACCAATTGATTAACAGTCAATTGCTCTACCACTGAGCTACCAAGGAATATATGAAAATAAATGTTAGACCTAAATAATTAATTTTGCAAGTGTTTTAGTTAAGAGATTTTTAGAAATTTTAAATAACGACGAAATCACCAAAAGCTGTTAATTTACAACTGGAAAAGATCTTCTGTAAAGCCTCTCTTAGATTTTCAGAAATTTTAATTATCTACGATCACCGAAAAGACGAAGAATAGCCAAGAAAATATTGATGAAGTCCATATAAAGAGTTAACGCGCCCATAGTGGCAGCTTTTGATACCGCTTCAGCATGGCCAGCAAATTGATAATAAAGCGATTTAATTTTTTGCACATCATAAGCTGTTAAGCCAGTAAAAATAATTACTGTTAAAATTGATAAAGCAAATTGAAGCGCTGAGCTTTGCAAGAACATATTAACTATAGAGGCAATAATAAGGCCGATTAAACCCATAAACATAAATGAACCCATAGATGTAAGGTCTTTCTTAGTAGTGTATCCATAAAGACTCATAGCACCAAATAAAGATGAGGTGATAAAGAAGGCTCTAGCAATGGAAGCTCCTGTATAAGCAAGAAAAATTGGAGCCAGAGAAAGACCCATAAGACCTGAAAATACCCAAAGATATGTTCTAGCTTTAGAAGCAGAAATACTGCTAATTTTAGCGCTTAGAAAAAATATAAAACCAAGTGGAGCAAGCATGACAACCCATTTTAAAGGAGATCCAAAAATTATATTAAGCAATGCAGGTGAATTAGATGTAAAGAATGAAACAAGGCCAGTTATCGCTAAAGCAATACCCATATTATTGAAAACTTTTTGCATATAATCACGAAGGCCAATATCATAAGTGTGACTTTGAGCTTGATTTTTTGCTTGAGATGTTGTTTGTCCGGTAAAATCTAACATTAGTATTATAATATATTTGATTGATAAATTTAACTTCAAGGATTATATTAATATTAAAACTTGAACTCATATAAAGTTTAAGTGATATAATAAATATTTATAAATAAATGAAGCTGCAATTATTTGTTAACTTACCTACTTGATTCAGGTAAGACTTAGCTACTATTATATAATAATTAATAATAAAGTTTCAAGCAAATTTTTAACTATATTTACATGACCACTTCAAATAAAAATAACATAAAAGCAGAAAATAAGAAGATTATTGTTTTGGTTGGAATAATGGGAGCTGGAAAAACCACTATTGGTAATCGTTTAGCTAAAAAACTTGCAATTGATTTTATTGATTCTGATAAAAAAATAGAAAAAGATTTGGGTAAGACTATTAATGATATTTTTACTCAAAATTCTGAAGAATATTTTCGCAAAATTGAAAAAGAGACCATCAAAAATATTATCTCAGAAGATCAACCTTTAATATTATCCATTGGCGGCGGTGCATTTAATGATAAGGATACCAGAAAGTTAATTAAAGAAGAAACAGTTTCAATTTGGTTAAATGCAGATCTTGATGTAATTTTAGAAAGAGTTAGTCGTAACAATAAAAGACCATTATTAAATAATGTTGATAAAAAAGAAACTTTGACTAAAATCCTGGAAGAAAGAAAAATTTTCTATCAAGAATGTGATATTATCATCAATAGTGGCGTAGATAATCACATTAAAACTATCGACAATATTATAAATGAAATACAAAAAATCTTATAATGAATCAAGAAATAGTTAAGGTTAAATTACAAGAAAGAAGCTATGATATCCTCATAGGTGACAATATTATTAATAATCTTGCAAAAAATCTGCAGAAAATTGGTAATTTTAGTAAAGTTTTTATCATTACTGATACAAATGTAGCAAAATTTCACTTAGATCAAGTTTCAGCAATATTAAATAAAGCTAATATTGAACATAAAAATATCATAGTCGATGCAGGTGAAAAAACCAAAGATTTTCAAAATCTACATAATATTTGTGAAAAAATATTAAGCTGCCAAATTGACAGAGATTCTTTGTTAATAGCTTTAGGAGGTGGCGTTATAGGCGATCTTTGCGGCTTTATTGCCAGCATCTTACTTCGTGGCGTTAATTTCATTCAAATTCCAACAACATTACTTGCAGCAGTTGACAGTTCTGTTGGTGGCAAAACAGCTATTAACAGTAAATTTGGTAAAAATCTTATTGGCAGTTTTTATCAACCAAAAATGGTATTATGTGATATTGGCCTATTAAAGACATTACCTCAAAGAGATTTTCTCTCTGGATATGGTGAGGTAATAAAATATGGATTAATAGATGATGCTAAATTTTTTGATTATTTAAATGAAAATCTTAAAAAGATTAAAGCAAGAGATCCAGAAACATTACAAAATATTATTGTTAAATCATGCAAAATTAAAGCTAAAATAGTTTCAGAAGATGAAAAAGAGCACGGAAAAAGAGCTCTATTAAATTTTGGACATACTTTTGGTCATATTTTTGAAAATCAAACAAATTATTCAAATGAATTACTGCATGGTGAAGCTGTAGCAATTGGCATGATACTAGCCGCTAAAATGTCCTTAAAACTTAATCTAATTGACATAAAACAATTAACATTAATTAAACAGCATATCAAAAAATCTGGACTTTATTCAAACCCAAAAGACATTCGAGACAATTGGGATGAGAAGGAATTAGTTAACCTTCTTTACAAAGATAAGAAAGTTAAAAATGGTAGCTTAACTTTTATCCTATTAAAGCAAATAGGTAAGGCCTTTATTAAAAATGATGTTGCGGAAGAGCTGTTTCTTAAAACTATCAGAAATTAATATTTTCTTAAAAAAACTTACCTCACTGTATTAAATTGACATAAATATGTATTATATCAATACATATTGTATCAAAATGATACATATAGTAAAGTAGCTTTGCTAAAAATAATAAATTGCAATTGATTCCCTACCTAAAAAACAAAATCGTCATTTGTTAAATCAATTTTTCCGGATAGCTGTAGAGCAAAATCTGAATCAGGATCTGCTATTGTGGTAATGTCAGTTTCTTCATCATAATTATAGCCAATTGTACCATTGCCACCTTCTCCTTGAGCAATTGCCATAAAAGCAAAGTTAGAGAAGTTGATAGAATCTTCGCCTTGAGTAAAATCAGTTATTAGATCAGATTTATTAATGGTTGAATCATCTAGGAATGAGAAGTCAAAGGAATCATATCCAAAGCCTCCTGTTAGAATATCAATACCTAATCCACCCGTTAAGATATCGTCTCCATCATATCCTTTAAGAACATCGTCTCCCTCTCCTCCGTTTAAGATATCATTACCGGTTCCTGCCTGAATGTTATCATTACCATTTCCGCCATTTAGGGTGTCATCACCACTATTGGACCAGATAACGTCATCTCCATCTCCACCATTTAATTCAACATCGCCATATTCATAGTTAAGAGAAGATAGATCAATAATGTCATCTCCTAAACCTCCATTAATTATTTCTATTCCTGATATTCTAGCACTATTTGTAAGAGAGCTTGTTAGGGGATCATCTAAGAATAATACATCATCGCCATCAGTTAGATTTAGAGTATCATTTCCTTCTCCGCCGTCAAATGAATCAAAAGATTGTATTTTACCATTAACTGATATTTCATCTCC
>CAJQHT010000065.1 GCA_905478245.1 uncultured Rickettsiales bacterium
CAAAATAATAAATAATTTAACTGCAGATTTTATTATAAATTTAATATAATTGAATATCAAAGTCTACTAAAAAATATTCTGCCTGTATCATTCATTAAAGAATGGGATTTGGTATACCAATTCCCATCTTTAAAATGGGTTAAAATAATAAATAATCTAACTTCATATTTTTTGATTAAAATCATAAAAAGCCCATGAAAAATATTATGAAATATGAACATACTGACGACTCTTTTTTATAATTTTTATTTAAAAAATATTTTGCCTGTATTATTCATTAAAGTTGGGAATTGGTATAAATTATAATATAGATAAGATAAATTTCTTAATTACATCAAAAATCTTTATATTATTTTCTCCACACACTATGATATGATTATCCATATCAAATCCAACTAATTTCTTAATATCTGATTTTATAATATTATTAATTACTATACTGCCACTAGGATCAACTACGGGATCATTTTTACTGTAAATTATTAATGCTGGATTTTTAATATCATGCAATGAATTGTGACATTTACCCATTAATTTTCCAAGCTCATTTACTCCTGATAAATAATTTCTTGAATAATTAACTGACGGATTCTCTGAATTATTCTCAACATATTCTAATTTTGCTTTTTGTATTTTAAATTTACTCAATAAATCATTCCAAATTGTTATACCTGGAACAATTAATCTAGCCCTAATATCTTGCAACTTCAAAGCTGCATTAATAACAATAACTGCTATTATTTTATCATTAGGTTTTTTGGAGCAAGCCAACAATGAGAGCAAACCACCCGTTGAAAAGCCGATTAATATTATTTTTGAACATATCCTGTTCATAGCACAATAACCTCTTTGCAAAGAATCATACCAATCATCATTGTTTATATATTGAATATTTTGAGGAGAAGTACCATGACCCTTTAATCTTACTACATAAACCGAAAATCCTAAATTATTTAAATAAATTGCCATTTGCCTCATTTCTTCTGGAGCAGATTGGTAGCCGTGACATAAAATAATTCCAATTTTTTTATATGTTTCTATATCTCCATCTAAAAAGAATGGCTTACCTATAGATTTATCCTGGGGAAAATTAGAATCATAATATTTTTTATAGTCATTTTTAAAATTCTGCTTATCTTGCTTAAAGATCTTCTTAAAAACCTCTTTCCTTAGGCGCTCCTCACTTCTTGACATGCTTTTTTTAACAGCAATCTTAGCGGTATTAAGGAGTGAAAATTCATTAAATATTACTTGCAAGGTATTTTCTTTTCTGATATTAGAGAAATCACTCTTTTTATCTATTTCTTTTTTATTAATAATAAAATATTCACCATCCTTACTCTCTTTAATGATATTTAAACATTCAGCTAATTTAACTATACTTTCAAATTCCTTGTGCCATTCACTGCTAAATATTTTAAATAGATTTTTTTCTTCAATTGAATAGCTTAAACGATACTTCTTGGTATGAGTAATATCAACAGCACTTGCATAAATAATATTTTTTAAATGTTCTATTTTAATTTTATCCTCTTTGTAAGAAAATAGAACATAAGTAAATAAGTGGTCGATATTAATTTTGGTATTAAAATAAATATCTTTCATGAATTTACCGGTAAGATTATATTTTAAGTAATTAATTACCATATTTACCTTGGTTTCGCTCTTTATAATAGGAATTTGTCTAATTATCTGACAAGATTTTCTGCTATAATCAGCAACTCTTATAGCCTTACCAAAGCTGACATTAATATTGGCAGATAATAATAAATTACCCTCTATTTCTAATTCTTCGGCAGTGGATTTTGGAATATTCTTTAATAATCTCTGAGTGGTTCTTTTTATTATATTTTCTCCTGGTCTTATAGGGTAATAAGTGATATTGATTGGTACAATGTAAGTATCAACAGATTTTAATTTTTCTGTATATTCAATATTGTAATTCTTTTTATAAAAATTTATAGATTCAATATCATTCTTTTTATGAGCCTTAATAAGATCCTGTCTATATAATTCTGATTTTAACGCTAAAACAGTTGCTCCAGTTCTAGTTCTATTCAACCCACTAGGAGTATTAGAAAAAAAGCCACCTTTAAAGTAAATCTCTTTACTTTTAATCATTGCTCCTTCAGGATATATCATCCAGTCATAATCTCCTGACATTAAATCGGAAATAATAATATCATTTCTCTTGGGATCTTTAGTTGATATTGCTCCTACTTTCTTTAGATATCGACCCAGTCCACCTTTAAATAACCCACTATCACCCAGACAGCGCACCTGACGATTGGTTTTTTTATAAATTATATAAGGAATGATAAAGGTTTCAAAGCGAGTAAAGTGATTTGCAACAAATAAACAAGGTCCATCTGGAATATTGCTCAGCCCATCAACATTAAATTTAGGATTTAGGACCCTCTCCAAGATGTCAAGCACCATAGAGGTGTAATGAAAAGCCTTTATTTTTTTCTTACTCATAACGCGCTAAACATAAAAATAAGTGTACAATATATCCCTAATAAAATAAATAACTAAAAATAGAATGATCATAGAAACATCAACTCCACTAATATTTGGAGCATATTTTCTGATTTTAGTTAATATTGGCTCTATTATTCTAATTAAAAATTTATGTAATTGTTGTACAAATTGATTATAGGGATTAATTACCTTGAATAAAAATAAATAATGCAAAATAATATATAATATTAAACAAAATGTATAAATAGATAAAACCGAAGAAATAAGATTAATGAAAGGATTGAGATTTATCATTTTATGTTTTAATATTAATTTATGAAATTATAATACCAAAATCCATTTTTAAATAGCTTATATTCAAAATATTTTTAACCATAAATTATTAAAAAACTTATCTCCCTATGTGCATAGGGTGTAAGGCTTTTTGATAATTTATGGTTAAAAAGATGAAGAAGATAAGCTTATTTAATCATTATAATTTAAAGATGGATTTTGGTATAACCTCTTAATATTAATAAATATGAATAATAAAATCAACTCATCTTATAAAATTATTGCTGATCATTTAAGATCAATATCATTTTTGATTGCTGATGGCGTTACACCCTCAAATGAAGGAAGAGGCTATGTTTTGCGCAGAATAATGCGTAGATCCATGCTACATTCTCATAAAATTAACAAAAGTCCATTTATTTATAAATTAGTTCCATATTTAATTAAGGAAATGTCAGAAGCTTATCCGGAATTAAAAAAAGCACAAGAATTAATAGCTAGCACTATAAAAATTGAAGAAGAAAAATTCTTAAAAACATTAGAAAAAGGCATTATTTTATTAAAAGAAGAAATAAAGAGCAATAAAAGCCAGCTATTTTCTGGCAAGATTGCCTTCAAATTATATGACACCTATGGCTTTCCACTAGATTTAACAGAAAATATTCTTAAAGAGCAAAATATTAAAATTAATATTGAGGAATTTGACAAAGAAATGAATGAACAGAAAGATAGGGCTAAAAAAAGTTGGTCCGGCTCTGGTGAATCACAAGATCAATCTATATTTTTTAATTTAAAGGAAAAATTAGGTGACACAGAATTTTTGGGATATGAAAATACTAAATCAAATGCAAGAATTATTGCCATAATATCAAATGATCAAGAAGTAGAATCCGTTAATTCCGACAATAAAAATATCTCTATAATTCTTAATAAAACACCATTTTACGCTACTTCTGGTGGACAAAGAGGTGATGATGGTAACTTGATATTGGAAAAAGAATTTCCAGATTCAAAGAAGGTAGAATATAATAAATTAGAAAATATTATTGACGTTCAAGAGACAATTAAAGCAGCCCAAGGTTTATTTATTCATAATGTTTCAGAAATAAAGGGTGAGTTTAAAATCGGAGACAATATTGTAGCTTTAGTTAATAATAGAAATCGTCAATTTAGAGCTCAAAATCACTCAGCAACACATCTATTACACCATGCCCTTAAGGATATTTTAGGCAATCAGGTCGCACAAAAAGGCTCTAACGTTGAAAGTGAATATTTAACTTTTGATTTTAATCATAATCAAGCAGTAACAGAGGATGAATTAACAGAAATTGAAGATTTGGTAAATTTTTATATTCGTCAGAATAGTAAGGTAAGAACTCAAATAATGACAATAAAAGATGCTAATAAAAAAGGTGCCTTAGCTCTTTTTGGTGAAAAATATGATGATTCAGTTCGGGTTTTATCAATGGGAAAAGACCAAGAAAACCAAGATATTTCTATTGAATTATGCGGAGGAACCCATGTTGACAGAACTGGTAATATTGGCCTATTTAAAATAATGTCAGAAAAGGGAATTGCCTCTGGAATTAGAAGAATTGAAGCTAAAACTGGTTATTTCGCTTTACAATTTATGAAGTTACAAGAAAAAAAATTAGCAGCATTATTAGAATCATTAAAAATTAAACAACAATTTGATGAAATTAAAATCTCAAATAGCAATTTCCATTCAAATAAAAAAGGATTTAACGATATTAGTTTTATTCAAGATGAGGAGTCGGTCAACTGCATAACTAGTCAATCTGAAAAAGATCTAATTAATAATGCTACTCTAAATGTACATAATTTAGGATCAGCTAAAATTAAACAAATTAAAGAAAAAGATAAAGAAATAGAGAATCTAAAAAAAGAACAATTAAATAATTCTAATGAATTCTCAAAAACCAAGCTCAATGATATTAACTTAATTTCAAATTTATTTGAAAATGTTAACGCAAAAGATTTAAGGGAAATAACTACTCAGATTAGAACCAAAAAAGAAAATAATAATAATACCGCCATATTATTTTCTAGCTATTTTAATGACAAAGTCTCCATTTGCCTATCTTTAAGTGATGATTTAATTAATAATTTTAACCTTAATGCAGGTAAAATTATACCAAATATAGTTGAAGAAATAGGAGGCAAAGGTGGTGGCGGAAGACCAGAAATAGCATTTGGTGGTGGCGTAAATAAATCTGGCATTGAAAATGCCAATAAATTTTTAGTAAATTATTTAAAAAAGTTATAATTAAAATAAAATCATGACAAGAAAATATTTTGGAACCGATGGTATTAGAGGTACAGCAAATCAATTCCCAATGACACCAGAAATTGCTCTTAAAGTTGGAATGGTGGTTGGCAATAAATTTACAAAAGGAGACCATCGCCACAGAGTTGTTATTGGCAAAGATACTCGCCTCTCTGGTTATGTTATTGAGCCATCGCTAACAGCAGGATTTGCCGCAGTTGGAATGGATGTATTTTTAGTAGGTCCAGTTCCTACTCCAGCTGTTTCGATGATTACAAAATCACTCAGAGCTGATATTGGTATCATGATTTCCGCGTCTCATAACCCTTATACCGATAATGGAATTAAAATCTTTGATAAAAATGGCAATAAATTAAATGATGAAATAGAAAATGAAATAGAAGATATGCTATCTGAAGATATGGCTCAATATTATGCTAAAGCTAGCGATCTTGGCAAGGTTAAAAGACTCGAGAATCCACGTGGCAGATATATTGAATTTGTTAAAAATAGCTTTCCTAAGAATAAAAATCTCAATGATCTAAAAATTGTTATTGATAGTGCAAATGGCGCTGCTTACTCAATTGCCGGAACAATATTTTGGGAATTAGGTGCGCAAGTCATTGAAATTGGCAATAATCCAAATGGTTGCAATATTAATGAAAATTGTGGCTCAACACATCCTGAATTACTAAAAAAGACAGTAATTGCAGAAAAAGCTGATATTGGCATAGCTTTAGATGGAGACGCTGACCGTTTATTAGTGGTTGACGAAAAGGGCAATGAAGTTCCAGGCGACATTTTAATTGCCCTAATAGCAGAAAAATTACATCAAGAAGGAAAATTAAAAAGAGATACTGTTGTAATAACGCAAATGTCAAATCTAGCTTTAGAGAACTACCTATCCTATATTGGTATTTCCACCATTAGAACAAAAGTTGGTGATCGTCATGTTTTAGAGGCAATGAAAAATAATAAATGCAATTTTGGCGGAGAGCAATCAGGTCATATTATTTTAGGTGATTATTCAAATACTGGTGATGGACTTGTTGCTGCTTTACAAATTTTATCAGCTTTGTATGATAGTAAGAAAAAAGTTAGTGAATTAGCTGATCTGTTTCCATTGATGCCGCAAATTCTTAAGAATATTCGATTTGATCAAGCAAAGTCTAAAAATAATCCCCTTGAAAATCAACAAATTTTAGATTTTATCAAGCAAGAAGAAGAAAAATTAGGTGAAAATAGTAGAATATTTATTAGAAAATCAGGAACTGAGCCGCTAATTAGGATTTTAGTCGAAGGTGATAATGAAAACTTAATAGAAGAAGTTGCCAATAATATAGCAGAGAAAATTTTATCTATTTAGAATATCCCTGATTCTGGCCTTGAGATGCCTGGCTATAATTAGAAGGGTTCATTGTTCCCATTGGCTTTTCTTGTGCCACACTATTTACAATATTAACACAATCCGCCAATACTAGAAGCTCAGATGGATTGTTCATCAAAGCATTTGCTAAGATATTTTGCTCAGAGATATCTTGTTCAGAAATTTCCATAATATAATATAATTAACGATTAATAAAATATTCTAATTTTTTTTCATTTAAAACTACCATTGAACCCTTGGGACCAAGCTCTGCTGAAGCCCTAAATAGACAATAAACAATATTACATAATTTCATATCTAATTTTGCCTTTTTAAATCTTTTGCGTAAATTAACTTTCAACATTACCGGATTAAAAATCTCTTGCCTTGTTAAACCCTCTAGGGCAGGAAGAACTTTCTGTGCCAATTCCTTTGTTCTTTTAATTTCCTTAGCTTCCTTTTCCATTAAAGAATCTGGGTTATTATTTATTCCCATTTTAAATCAAAATTATTAAAAATGTCTTTTAGATTCGAAAATATTTCATCTTCAAACCTAATTATAACATAGTTAATTATTTTTGGCAAGAAATTTAAGTAATTTTTTTTATTATCCCTAATTGCTAAGCGAGAAAATATACCAATTATCTTAATATTTCTTTGTAATGATAATATTTGATAATCTATTAATAACTTATCTTGATTACAATTTGAATTTTTAATGTAATATTCTAAAATTTTATTTACGGTATTTTTATCAACATCCCTTCTGGCATCTTCAAGCAAAGAAACAAGATCATAAGCAGCAGATCCAATCACGGCATCTTGAAAATCAAGCAATCCAACCTCTCTATTTTTCAATAGCATTAAATTATCAGCATGATAATCTCGTAAAACAAGCTTACCATTATCATTTAATTGTTTAAATAAATTTAACCACTCCATTTTAAAAACAGCAATCTGTTCTTCACTGGCTGATTTCTTTAAAATATGAGGTAGATACCAATCAATAAACAGCATAACTTCTTTTAATAGCAATTCTGCATCATATAAAGGGATATGATCTGGGATTTCTTTAATTTTATGTAAATCCACTAAGACATCACAGGCTTTTTTATATAAATCCAACTCTGCTACAGGTAAATCCATTGGATTTTGATTTTTTAAAGCTTTATTATAGCTTAAATTACCAAAATCTTCTAACAATAAAAAACCATTCTCATTATCATTAGCAATAATCTTAGGAGCTGACAAATTGTGAGATATTAAGAATTTAGCGATTTTAATAAATGGTCTAACATCTTCGTGTTTCGGAGGGGCGTCCATTAAAATTAGACTAGCTTTACCACTAAAAGAGATGCGGTAATAATTACGAAAAGAAGCATCATTGGGAATTTTGCTAATAGAATAATTCTTAATATTACTCTTAATTAGAAAATCTATAATTTGCTTCTCTCTTAACATTTATGTTTTTTAGATCTAATTTGTAATCTTAAAGCATTCAACTTAATAAAGCCAGCAGCATCTTTTTGGTCATAGACAGCATCCTCTTCAAAAGTAACGTGCTCTTCGCTATATAGGCTATTAGGAGATTTTCTACCAATTATTGCCACACTTCCTTTGTAAAGACTAAGTTTCACGGTACCAGAAACTGGCTCTTGAGATTTATCAATTAAAGCCTGCAGCATCTCTCTTTCAGGAGAAAACCATAGGCCATTATATATTAATTTTGCGTATTTTGGCATAATTTCATCCTTAAGATGAGTAGCTTCTCGATCAAGGGTTATACTTTCAATAGCACGATGAGCATCAAGCAATATTGTACCTCCTGGAGTTTCGTAAACGCCGCGTGATTTCATGCCTAAGAAGCGATTCTCAACAATATCAGCTCTACCAATACCATTTTTGCCACCTAATTCATTTAATTTAGCCAATAAGTTAGCTGGAGATAATTTTTTATTATTAATTGCAATAGGGTCACCTCTTTCAAACTCAATTTCAATGATGGTTTCTTGATCTGGAGCGTCTTTAGGGTTTAGAGTTCTTTGATATACATATTCAGGAGCTTCCTGCCACGGATCTTCTAGAACTTTTCCCTCAGAAGAGGTATGCAGCAAGTTAGCATCGACTGAAAATGGCGATTCACCTCTTTTATCTTTTGCTACCTCAATGCCCTGCGATTCAGCATAGGCGATTAATTTGCTTCTTGAGTTTAAATCCCATTCGCGCCAAGGTGCAATAACGGTAATATCAGGATTATTAGCATAGTAACCAAGTTCAAATCTGATCTGATCGTTACCTTTGCCAGTTGCGCCATGTGCTACAGCATCAGCGCCAACTTTTTTAGCAATTTCTATTTGTTTTTTAGCAATTAAAGGTCTAGCAATTGAGGTTCCAAGCAAATAAGTACCTTCATAGATTGTATTGGCACGAAACATTGGGAAAACATAATCCCTAACAAATTCTTCACGTAAATCCTCAATAAAAATTTGCTTTACCCCAAATTTTTCTGCCTTTTTTCTTGCTGGCTCCAATTCTTCACCCTGCCCCAAATCAGCAGTAAAGGTGATTACTTCACAATTATAAGTATCGCGTAGCCACGCTAGAATAACTGAGGTGTCAAGTCCGCCAGAATAAGCCAGTACTACTTTTTTTATTTTTTTATCTTTATTATTTTTCATTTGCAATTTAATTCAAAATTCATTAAAATCTTATTTTAAATTAGTTAATATTAATAATCAATTTTAGAATTTAACAAATGCAGGTAAAAGAATTAAATAAAAAAGATGAAATTGATCAAACCTTTGCAGTAATGTCGCAAATATATGACGATCTAGACCAAGACTCATATACAGAAAATGTTTTAATTATGATGCAAAATGGCTATAAAATGGCAGCAATATTTGAAGATAATGATGTTAATAATGGAGAATGTATTGGTGTGACCGGCATTAGAATTTCCAAAAGAATGCAATATAAAAGAATATTAGAAATAGAAGATTTCATGACATCTCGGGAAAAAAGAGGAATCGGAGCCGGAAAAATGTTAATTAGATGGGTTGAATGGCAAGCTATGAATTTTGATTGCAGTAGAATTAACTGCTATCTTGAAAGCAAAAGAATAGAATCTCATAAAATATTATCCAGAGAAAATTTCTTAATGGATGGTTTTAAATTTTATAAATAATGACAAATACTTATAGTACATTTATATTTAAAAAATATATAAAGCTACCTTATTCCATAATTAAACTTTCTGTTATTGATGCAATTCGTAAAGATGGGATAGAGCATGCAGGATATCTTGCTTTTTTATCAATATTATCCTTATTTCCATTCTTAATCTTTATGGTTTCAATTGCGGCCAATTTTGGAAATACTCAAAGCGGACTTGATCTTGTTCATTCAGTATTAAATGCCCTACCCAGTAACATTACCAACTCACTAGAACCAAGAATAGATGAAATTATAACAGGACCACCTCAAAGCCTATTAACAATTGCTGTCATCGGTATAATATGGACTGCGTCTTCTGCGGTTGAGGGGATGCGCACAATTCTTAATAGGGCTTACAGGGTAGAAAATACCCCATCCTATATATGGCGCAGATTACTGAGTATTATGCAATTTTTCTTAATTGCTCTTGTAATTTTATTAACATCTATATTTTTAATTATTATACCCGCTCTTTTAAAAAAAATAGAGGTAAGTCTTGGCACTAGTTTTGATATTAGCTATGACGCATTTTACCTAAGATACATAATTATTATAACCATTCTAATTATCACCGTTGCTGCAATTTATCATATCATTCCCAATATCACCCAAACATGGAGCAATACTTTTCCAGGAGCGGTAATTTGTGTTATATATTGGAATATAATTCTTAAATTATTCTATATTTATCTTGAGAAATTTAATCAATTTACCTTAATATATGGAAGTTTAGGTGGAATTATAGGTGCTCTGATTTTCTTTTACTTGCTCAATCTTGGAATTATAATAGGAGCGGAATTTAATTATAATTTTAAAAGAACATATGGGAAAAATTTAAAATTTATACAAAAATAATATGCATTTACCTAAATGGCCAAAAATCAGAAGAACTAAAAATATTGATTTAGGCTTAAATAGAATTTTAGAATTATTAGCAAGATTAGGTAATCCTCATCAGAATTTACCCCCTACAATACATATTGCCGGAACAAATGGCAAAGGGTCAACATTAGCATATCTAGAATCAATATTTCAAGCCGCAGAATATAAAGTCCATAAATATACCTCACCTCACCTAGTTCAATTCAATGAAAGAATAAATCTTGCCAATTATCCAATTAGTGATATATATTTAACAGAATTACTAGAAGAATGTGAAAAGGCAGCAAATATAGAGCCAGAAATTGATGTTACTTTTTTTGAAGGAATAACAGTAGCTGCTTTTCTAGCTTTTAGCAGAATTAAAGCTGATATATTGCTACTGGAAACTGGCATGGGTGGCAGATTGGATGCAACAAATGTTATAGAGAATCCAATCTTAACTCTTATCAGTTCAATCTCCATGGATCATCAACAATTCTTGGGAAATAAAATTGAGGATATAGCTTTTGAAAAAGCTGGTATTATTAAAAATGGAGCACCAATTATTGTTTCTAAGCAAGAAAAATCTGTAACTAAGGTAATAGAAGATAAAGCTATGTCATTTCCAGATTCACCGGTAATATTATTTGAAAAACATTTTGATTTCAAGGAGAATGATAATAGCTTTAAATTCCTATTCTCTCAAAATGAATTAAATCTTCCAAAACCAAAACTAATAGGATCTCATCAGCTAGAAAATGCCAGCTTGGCAATTGCAGCAATTTATCAGCAAAATATTTTAAAAATCAGCAAGCAGGATATAATTGACGGTCTAAAAAATGTTAGCTGGAGAGGTAGATTAGAAAAAATAGATAATGGAACATTATATAATAAATTAGATGGTAATTATGAATTATATCTAGATGGTGGACATAATGCTAAGGCGGCAGAGCTAATATCAAAATGGGTAAAAAAAGATAATCAAGAAAAAATATCCAATAAAGACCATAGACCTGATACATATTTTATATGTGCCATGCTAAAGGACAAAGAAATAAAATCTTTTTTCAAAAATATTGCTCAAATAGCTGATTTTGTAATTACAATAGCAATAGATAAAACACCAGATGCCCAAAAGCCAGCAATAATTGCCAAAATAGCTGATAATAATGGTATCAAATCAGTATATAGCGATAATTTTGAACAAGCATTTGAATATATAACAACAATTCACGAAGAAAAACATCAAATAATTCAAGGTAATTTCTTAAAAAAACTATTAATTAAAAAGAAAAATAATGTCCCGGCCAGAATTATTATTTGCGGCTCACTACATTTAGTTGGCGAGTTTATCTCAGAAAATGAGGGATTCTTAGAAGAGCAGCGTATTACATTTTAAATGTATTGAAATGATACAGTAATATGTATTAAAATAATACATGATGTATCAAAATGATACTATTATGACATAACCCATCTTAAATAACTAAATATTTTCTAGATAAAATTATCTCAAAAATCAAATCACACTCACACCAAGGTCTTTATTAAAACATAATCTTATATCGTAAAGAAGCGCCGTGGCTAGTATAATCATATCCATTCTTAAAATCATAATACACATTAAGGGACCGTCGCAAACCCAGCTTTCTTCTAAATACAGAATAATTATCATTGCTCCCATCCCTGTTTTTGCCAATAATAACTTTACCATCAGATGACATTGCGGTCACTTCAGAAGGGCCATCTAAAGTACCAAGCTCTACTGGGGTTTGAGTATTACCATTAGAATCTGATCCTAAGAATTTCACAGCATAATAATTGTTATACTCATCCCTACTGACTCCGACTATAACAGTGCCATCTTCCGACACTGCAGAAATATAGGAATAGTTACCACCTAAATCACCAAGTTTTTCTGGGGTTAAAATATTGCCTTCAGAATCTGATCCTAAAAATTTTACAACATGGTTAGTATTGCTCTCATCATAACTATAGAAAACTATAACATCACCATCTGCTGACATTGCATTAATATTAGAGTCTCTGCTTGAATCTAAAGCAACAAGGTCACTCATTACCCCCCATTCTATTATCATTTCATCGCCAGTATATGATTTACCATTAATAAAATATGATAGTTTAGTAAAAAAGATATAGTAATTATTTTTAGAAATATTTTCATAGCATTATTTATTTAAATTGTTCAAATTAATAGCTAATCTAACTATATCGTATTTGGGAAGTTTTGTCAAATATACACAATATTAATTCATATTTATACAAGACAATTATATAGTAAATATTTACCAATAAAAGTTAACTAATACCTAATAAGACCTTAGTGGTGTTGGCTTTACATGATATCAAAAAAATATTTTAAATTATCATATTCTATAAATAAAACCTCTCTTATTTGACTTAAGGAGTGTTTTTATGGTATAATAGATTTAGAGGAGTTTTTTAAAAAAAATATATTATGCCAAATGATAACAAAAATAATACATCCGACAATGAAGAGGAAAATGAATTAGAAGAATTATTGGATCTGGCTGAACAAGGAGATTCTAAGGCTCAAAGTGATCTATTTGAACTGGCTCAAAAAGGAGACTCTAAATCTCAAATTTATCTAGCTCATTATTATTATAAGACAGATCTAGATAATAAAAGAGAAGCAATATTAGAACTTCTAGAATTGGCAGCTAACCAAGGAAATGCTGATGCAATGAATATTTTAGGTGAATTTCTTTATGAAATAGACAGGCTCGATAAGGCTGAACTATGGTTTAAAGAAGCAGCTAAACATAACCATAAAGAAGCATTGCGAAATCTTGGGCTTCATTATCATGATAACGGAAATAATTTAGAAGAAATCTTTAAATTACTTCATGAAGCAGTCGAAAATCAATCGGAAGAAACAAGCTTTTATATTGAATCTATTAATTACGATATATGGAAAGAATCAAATGGATTAGATCAAGATTCAACATTAGAATTCATCATAGAAGTAGCAAATTCTAACAATCCTGCAGGGCAATATCAATTAGCTAATTTTTATATTGATATAAATCCAGAGCAAAAAGAAGAAGAGATAATACAATTACTAATACCATTTCCATAAATTAACTTCTTTCTTAACCACAGATACTGATCACTTTCTCGCGACTTAAATTCTTAATAAAGTTACAAACATCATCCTCTATATCTTTTAAACTATCAAAAACCTTGTTC
>CAJQHT010000066.1 GCA_905478245.1 uncultured Rickettsiales bacterium
AAATTAACTAAAAAATCAAAAATATTTATAAAAATATGGTGAATTTCTGACGAAATTCACTGAGATATTAAGAAATTTAAACTTTTTTAGAAAAATTTAGAAGAAAGCTGGGTTTGCGACGGTCCCCTGAGGCATTTTTTATATTTTCTGAGAAGTTTTCTGAAAATACTTCGGATAGATCGTTTATTATTCCGTCATTATTTTTATCTATTACTAGCATTCCTTCTTCTGGAGAAAACCAGCCAGTGTTTTCTACATTTCCATCGATGTTCATGTCGAAGAGGGCGGTGGATTCGTTGGTTCCAATTAAGGTTATGTTGGTGTCTTGGCCTAAGTCTAGGATTAAGGGATCAAAATAACTATATATTTTGTTGCCAATATAGCCACCCACTATTCCTCCCCCAAAAGTACCAGCTGGACCAAAGGAACTACCAAGAAAAGCTCCGATCGCCGCACCAGATAATTGTCCAACATTTTTAAAATACTTTAATCCACCATAAAAAGGATCAATTGCATCTGGATGTAGATTTGCATTCTTTGGCTTGAAATATCCAGTGCCTTTTCCAGGGCTCCATCCTGCCGCATATCCGTAGCCACCATAACTATTATATTCTGTGTATTGTTCGCTATAATAACCACTGCCACTAAATCTTTCTTTTGAATTTTGTTCTTTAATAGACATAACTGATTTAATTTAATTTATAAAAAATACATATAAAAATTCTCACCACAGAACCAATAAATAAAATTACTTCTAATGAAAAAAATAAAATAATTATTGATGACGCAATAATTGGCATATATATTTCGCCGGTTTTTATTAAAAACAAGACACAAGCCCATAAAACTAGTAAGATAGATGAAACATAGAAGTGGTATTTTTCAACTTTAAAATTTCTTTTATCAAATTTTATACCAGAAAAATAATTATTTTTTCTTGAGATTAAACCCAATCCTATGATAGAGCATAAAGTTGCGAAAAAATAATTTACCACATAAAGATGAGAGACTAAACTCGTTTGTAAAATTCTATATTTCTCGAATACGTACGCATTAGGTATAAGATTATGAAATAGATATGAAAGCCAATGGAAATTTATACCAGCATAAAAGTCTAATGACCGCTGAGGTAATAAAGCAAAATTACTAATGATTACAATCAAAATGGTATATAGCAATGATATGGAAGCTAGTACAATTATTACCCAAAATATTTTAGGATTTTTATGCCTTTGGTAAAAAAACAATCTTTCAATTCCACCTGACAAAAAAGCATCACTTTTTTTATTAATACGAAATATTGTATAGTGATTTTCTCCTGCAACTAGCCTAATTAAATTGTTAAAAATTACAAAAATTAGAATACCTAAAGCAATCGTAAAATCATCACCTTTATCTCCTAGGGTTTTATAGCTAAATATACCTGCAATTCCTAATGATACAAAGAAAACAAATATATCTAAAATAAACCATAATATTTTTTTAGGTTTAGGAGATTTATCAAGCATAGTTTCTAACTTTAAGTTTATTCTTTTCCTTAAAACACCCATAACCCTGTCCAGGACTATATCCTGAAACATAACCATATTGGTGATAGCTACTTGATGAGATATATGGTGCACTGGTGTATCCACCACCCGTAAATCTTTCTTTTGAGTTTTGTTCTTGTGTTGACATGGTTTTTTATTATTTAATTATTGGTTTTATCGCATTTGATTCTGAATGATCCTAAAATAGAAAATAGAAGTATTAAAAATAGTGGAGTTGTAATTAGGGATAAAGGCATATTAAGCATCTTTATAGAGCTGTTAAGTGATAACTCCATGATAATAAGCATTATAAATATAAAACATGTAATCATTTCAGAAAAAAATTTTCTAACATGAAAAAGCGTGTTCCTTGATATGTCCTGGTACTTATATGACTGGTATTTCAAGTATACAGAAAGCTTATTGATATCTTTAAATAAAAAATAACAAGTTGATAAGGCAATTAACCAAGAAACTACAAAAACATTTTTTATTAACATCAAGTCTGTTATATTGTATTTTGTAGACTTAATGTTTTGATCCTTGAATTGCGGTAAAGAATTGGCTATATTATCAATCATTTGACCAATGTCAGACCACAGTATCCATTCATAAAATAAATTTGGATGACTTGTTGCAAGAAAAAACATAGTTTTTGTGTACAAAGTTGCCAATATCATATAGATAACAAACCATAAGCTGCCAGGAATATACTTCTTTGAATCTCTGTCTATAAATCTGAGTTTTTCTTTTAGATTTTTTTTAGTAAAAATCATATTTATTTTATTATTTAATTATCAGTTTTATCGCATTTGATTCTGAACGATGATATTAGAATAAATGGGCCAAGAAAAAAAAATACTCCTGGAGACATAATGCCCCCCATATTAATACCAAATATAGGCATCTCTGTTATTATTTTAAATTCAGCTGGTACCATAATCATCATCATAAACAAAAAGGAGAACAAAAATAATCCTTCAAAAACTAATTTTCTAATATGAAAGCTTATATTTTTTGAATCTTTCTTATAATAAAACCTTTTTTTAAGATATTTAGTTTATCTATTAACATCTCTAAATAAAACATAACAAGTAACAATGGGGTATAACCAACGCATAATATAAAAATGCTTTACAATCAGAAAATCCGTAAGATTATATTTTTGAATAAAAACATCTTGATGAATTCTTTGTGGGTCATTAAATGCTGGGATTAAGTTTGATATTACATCTAAAAAAGAAACTACATTCATCCATTTATGAAAAAAAATGACACTAGATTGATTTGTGGCTAAAATAATCAGTATTTTACAATAAATTAAAAAAGGAATATACATCAACATCCACTGTGACCCAGGAATATAGTCTTTCGAATCCCTATCAAAACATCTAGTTTTTAACCAATTTCTAGATTCTATTAACATTTTCATTTTAGAATTTATTATATATTACTCTTTCAATTTTTCTTTCTTCTTTCTATCCAGCAACTCTTTCAACAAAGCCGCCTTCAACCTATTACCGTTTCCTTTATCTTTCTTATCATCATCAGGAACAAGAATATGTATATCTTTATTCTCAAACTGCTTACTTTTTGCGAACTCTTCAAGAAATTGATCCTGCGAACCAAAAGGAGTTATTAAATCAATATAAACCTCTTAAAAGTCATCTAAATAATAAATTTTCTTAAATAGAACTTTATTATCCCTTATTATATTTATTTCTCCAGAATAACTTCCTTTTTCTAATTTTAAATTCTTTTTACCAATAAACTGAAAATATTGAGCCTTATTTTTAGTGAATTTTGTTGAATTTTTAGCAATTATTTTTTGATTTTTATCCTTTAATTTAGCTGATAGAATATCATTTTTTTTAATACCAATAATATCAAGCCAGAATATCAATTTGTCGTTATTAATATTAACTTTACTGGCTGCTAATTCTCTTACTCTTTGTTTTTTATTATTTGATGGAATAATATTGCTAAATCCAGCATCTAAAACTGTTATTGGAAAATATTCTAATAATCTACTTACTTCTTTTTTCCAAAGTGGCTTCTTTTTAGAATTGCAATTTATATTTTTTATTGTTTTATTTGATGAAAAAGGATCGATTATTTGATCATTTTTTCTTACTGTAAAATGAAGATGAGGAAATTCGGTTTTTCCAGACATGCCCATTATACCTATTTTATCACCAGTCTTTATTTTTTGTCCTATCTTTGGAATAAGTGTCCCTCTTTTTAAATGGCAATATTGTGTTTCAAAATCTTCTTCATGTTTTATGGTTACGCCATTACCGCATTCTATGTTTTTTACTAGTTGGGGTTTTTTTGTAAAATCATAATCTTTTGCATTATTTCTTATCCCTATAACTATTCCATCAGCCGCTGCTAGGATTTCATAATTTTTATCTAATTCTTGAAGATTTTTTATTCTAAAATCAGTTCCTTTATGTTGATTATAACTCAATACTCCACAGTTATAATCTTGATATTGATTTATATTGTTAAAATCATTATCAACGTAATGTTGGATAAAACAATCTTTTTGATATTGACATCTTAATGGCAAATTAAATTGAATGGCTAACGAATTTTTGGAAAATATAATTAATGTAAGAAATATTATTATTTTTATCATGTAGTTTATATTTTTTTTAAAATTGATTTTTAACAAAAAAGATGAAGCTAGATATCTGTTAATTTTTTTTTGATTAATTTATTATTTTTAATCATTTTAAAGATGGATTTTGGTATCATAGTCTTTATCAAGCATGATCTTGATTTGGCTCTTATTGTTTTCCTTAGGATGATTCTGATATTTTTATATTTATCACTTTTAATATATCGCTTGAAGATTGGAACCAACATTCTTTGTTTTTTATGTATCTTTTTGGATTAAATCTTCTATTGAAAACGATAGTTAAATTTTTAAACTCATTATCAAATTCATTGTTAATATTTTTTATTTTATATCCAAAATTATTTAAGTCTTTTTTAATATGTCCTATTTCGATACAATTATTCCCAAATTTATACAGTATTTTATCATCAACTGTATCGTTTTGATACATAGGATAAATTCCTATATTATTCTTTGCAAATTCTAACCAGTTAAAAATTTCACTAGGATCATCTTTTCTATTCAAAAAACCGCTTTCTTTTTCATAGGCGATATCACTATGTCCAACTATGTTTCTTGGTAATATTTGATGTTTTTTTATAATATTATTTGCTAATTTTATTCCTGAATTTATTTGCTCCTTACTAAATCCTGTCTTATAAGGATCTTTACTGAAAAATTCTATACCAATTGAGGATTTATTTAAATTTTCTTCTTTATTCCAATGGCTAATTCCAGCATGATAGGCAATATTATTTTCTGCTACTAATTGAAATATACTGCCATCTTCATCAATAATATAATGAGCGCTAACCTGATGTTTTTTTAGATTTTTGATAGCTTTTTCTAAGTTTTGATCACATATATGGTGAAAAACTAAATATTTTATTTCTCTTTCTTTTTGCTCTATGTCAAAAAAATCTGTAAATAATTTTGTTCTATTTATTTTAAAAGGTTCCGGCATTTTGGTTTGACTTATTAGAAATTAATTAATATTATCATTATTTTATACTAAGATCCATCTATTGCTGAATAATGTAAGAAAAATATTCAAGTTATTTTAAAATGGATATTGGTATTAGTTTAAGAAATATATTAAATATTACAATCCTTAAAATTAAATTATGTCAGCAATAAAAAACAAAGATCAAGAAGCTTTAGATTTTCATAAAAATGGCAAGCCTGGAAAGGTTGAGATGAATGCAATAAAATCTCTTAATACCCAAAGGGATCTTGCTCTTGCATATTCACCTGGAGTTGCTATTCCCTGCTTGGAAATTGCTAAAAATGCAGATTTTGCTTATGATTACACTTCAAAAGGTAATTATGTTGCGGTAATTTCAAATGGAACTGCAGTTTTGGGTCTTGGTAATTTAGGTGCTTTAGCTGGCAAGCCTGTTATGGAAGGAAAATCAGTTTTATTTAAAAGATTTGCCGATATTGATTCTGTAGATATTGAGGTTGATACACAAGATCCACAAGAATTTATTAATGCCGTAAAATATTTAGGCCCAACTTGGGGTGGAATCAATCTTGAGGATATTAAGGCGCCAGAATGCTTTATTATTGAAAAAGAATTACGTGAAATTATGGATATTCCTGTATTTCATGATGATCAACATGGTACGGCTATCATCTCCGCTGCTGGAATTATTAATTCCTTATATTTATCAAATAAGAAAATTGAAGATATTAAAGTTGTAGTAAATGGCGCTGGAGCCGCTGGTATAGCCTGTTTAGAGCTTTTAAAAGGAATGGGACTTCCTCATAATAATGCTATTTTATGTGATACTAAAGGTGTTATTTATAAAGGCAGAACTGAAAGAATGAATCAATGGAAGGAAATTCATGCTGCTAACACAAAGGATAGGACTCTTACTGATGCCATGAAAAATGCTGATGTCTTTTTAGGCCTTTCAGTAAAAGGAGCTGTTACACAAGATATGGTAAAGTCAATGGCTAATAATCCAATTATTTTTGCCATGGCTAATCCTGATCCTGAAATTACACCAGAAGAGGTAAAATTAGCTCGTAAAGATGCTATCATTGCTACTGGACGTAGTGATTATGACAATCAGGTTAATAATGTTATGGGTTTTCCATATATTTTTAGGGGCGCTTTAGACGTTAGGGCTTCAACTATTAATGAGGAAATGAAAATTGCTGCCGCTCATGCTATTGCTAAGTTAGCTAGGGAACATGTCCCGGCTGAGGTTATTAAAGCCTATGGCGGTAAGGACATGAAATTTGGCCCCGATTACATCATTCCAACACCTTTTGATGATAGATTAATTTCAACAATACCAGTAGCAGTAGCTAAGGCTGCCGTAGAAAGTGGTGTTGCTAAAAAGCCAATTGAGGATTTTGAGGCTTACACTAAACAGTTACAAGCCAGAATAGATCCTACTGTTAATAGTTTAAGTTTTGCTTTTGATAAGTTAATTAAATCACCAAAGAAAGTCATCTTTGCTGAAGGTGAGCAGCCAGAAATGATCAGAGTGGCTTCAATGTGGCATGAAAATGGCTATGGTGAGCCAGTTTTAATAGGTAGAAAAGATCGCATCTTGGAGAGTATGAAAGATATGAAAATAAAGCCTAAAGGGATCACCATTTATAATTCAGCCATTTCAGATAGCAATTCTAAATATACAGAACATCTTTATAAAAAATTACAAAGAGAAGGGGTTCTTCATTCTGATTGCGTTAGAATGATAAAATTAGATAGAAATATATTTGCAGCCTCCATACTAGAATGCGGTGGTGGTGACGCTTTAATTACCGGACTTACTCGTGGCTATAGAAAATCATTCAATGATATCTGGAAGGTTATAAAGAATCAAGAAAATCAGATTGTCATGGGGCTTTCTATGGTAATGTCAAAACATAGAACGGTATTTATTGCTGACACTGCTTGTTCTGAGCTTTCATCCTCGGATCAGCTGGTGCAAATTGCTATTCAGTCAGCTAATAAAGTTCGCGATATGGGTTATAATCCAAGGGTGGCATTTATATCATTTTCTAATTTTGGTGCTGCACTTAGAACAGAATCTCAGAGAGTTAAAAAAGCAGTGGAAGAGCTAGATTCAAGAAAGGTTAATTTTGAATATGAAGGTGAAATGACAGCTGACGTTGCTTTAAATATGGATAAAATGTCAAAATACCCATTTTCTAGACTGACAGCTCCAGCTAATATTTTAATTTGTCCCGGTTTGCATTCAGCTAGTATTGCAGCTAGAATGCTAGAAGAGCTAGGTAATTGTTCAGTTGTTGGTCCTATTTTAACTGGCTTTAGTAAATCAGTTCAAATAGTTACCATGAGGTCTTCTATTAATGAGATATTAAATATGGCTGCAATTGCTGCGACGGATAATATTATTTCAGAATAAAATAATATAACACAATATCAAATATAGATTATTAAGTTTCTAAAAAATAATACTTATAAAGATTTTTGTAACTTTTTATAAAATTAAATAATTAATTTATAACTTTTAACAAACTACAATGCTAATAAAATTAATATTACTTTTTCCTTTAATTGGCGCAATTGTTTCTGGATTTTTATGCAGAATTGTTTCGGATAGGTTTTCGCAGATTTTTAATTCAGCTTTACTTTCATTATCGGCAATTTTATCGCTCAAATTATTTTTTGACCTTAATTCTAGTAAGGAAATCATTAATATTACATTATTTGATTGGATAACTTCCGGGTCTTTTTCTGCAAGCTGGTCTTTGATGGTTGATAGCTTAACTTCAATAATGCTGGTTGTCGTTACCCTTGTTTCTGCCTTGGTGCATATTTACTCAATTGGCTATATGAATGAGGATAAATCTGTCTGTCGTTTTATGTCCTATTTGTCTTTATTTACTTTTTTCATGCTAATTTTAGTAACTTCTAATAACTTTCTACAGCTTTTTGTTGGCTGGGAAGGTGTTGGTGTTGCTTCTTATTTATTAATTGGTTTTTGGTTTAATAAGGATTCCGCTAATAATGCTGCGATGAAGGCTTTTATTGTTAATAGAGTAGGGGATTTTGGTCTAATTATTGCAATTGCTTTAATATTTTTTACTTTTGGCAGTGTAAATTTTGTTGATATATTTTTAACGGCAGATAAATTCACGCAAAATAGCTTTGTTTTAGCTGGTTATACAATAAATTCAATAGACGCAATTTGTATTTTACTATTTATTGGCGCCATGGGTAAGTCAGCGCAGATTTTCTTGCATACTTGGCTTGCTGATGCAATGGAGGGGCCAACGCCAGTTTCTGCCTTAATTCATGCTGCCACTATGGTAACTGCTGGTATATTTTTAGTAGCAAGATGTTCGCCATTATTTGAATTATCGCAAGTTGCACTTGATATGGTAACATTAGTTGGAGCAGTTACAGCAATATTTGCTGCAACTATTGCCATTACTCAAAATGACATTAAGAAAGTAATTGCTTATTCAACCTGTAGTCAGCTTGGATATATGTTTTTTGCTTGTGGTGTTTCTGCTTATAGTGCAGGAATATTTCATCTAACAACACATGCTTTCTTTAAGGCTCTTTTATTCTTAGGGGCGGGTAGTGTTATATATGCCATGCATCATGAACAAGATATGAGAAAAATGGGTGGTATTTTTAAGAAAATTCCAATAACTTATGCTGTGATGTGGATTGGATCTTTAGCTTTAATAGGCTTTCCACCATTTGCAGGATTCTTCTCAAAAGATGTTATTTTAGAGGCTGCTTATATGTCTCACTCAAAATTCAGTAATCTGGCTTTTTATCTTGGAATTACTGCTGCTTTCTTAACCGCATTCTATTCGTTTAGGTTAATTTTTATGGTATTTCATGGCAAAATTAACGCTGATAAAGAAGTTTTTGATCACGCTCATGAATCGCCAAAAACAATGTTAATACCATTGCTCATTTTAGCTGTTGGCTCTGTATTTGCTGGTTATATTGGCTATTCAGTTTTGAATATGGTATCAGTTGAGCATAATTTCTTTGACAATTCTATTTTTGTTGCTGCAGCTAATCAAAATTTATTAGAAGAAATTCACCATACTCCGCCATTTATAAAATATCTGCCTATTATGGTTGGGGTTTTGGCTTTAATTTTATCTTATTTTATATATATCGTTAAGCCTGATCTGCCAGCAAGATTGGCGGCAAAGCTTAAATATCTATATAATATATCTTTCAATAAATGGTATTTTGATGAAATTTATAATTATATTTTTGTACAACCTATTAAAAAGTTAGGATCTTTTTTATGGAAAATTATTGATAATAAGATAATTGATAATTTTGGTCCAAATGGCTTTGCTGCAATTTCAAGAATATTTTCTAATAATTCAGTTAAAATTCAAACTGGCTATGTTTATCATTATTGTCTAGCAATTGCCGTTGGCGTATTATTTTTTCTATCATATTTACTATATCAAACCTATAAAGCTATATCATTATAATTATGACATCAGAATTTAAAGAATTAAGAGAGGCTTTCGGGCTTTTTGCTACAGGAGTGTGCTTAGCTACTACCTCACAAGATAATCAAGATAACTTTATTACTGTAAATTCCTTAAGTTCTATTTCTCTTGATCCAGCTTTATTGTTATTTTCTATTGATAATAAATCTAGTAATTTTTCAGCTTTTACTCAAAATGATAATTTTGCTATTAACTTACTAACTCAAGATCAAATCAATATTTCTAAAATATTTTCTGGTAAATTATCAGCAGAAAATTTTGACATAGGGCGGAGTTTTTCTAAAAGCAAAGACAATAATTTAATTTTAAAAGATTCTTTGGGTTATTTTGAATGTAAAAAGCATCAAATCATACCAGCAGGGGACCATCATATAATTATGGGTGCAATTTCCAACTTTTCTAAACTAAATTCAGATCAAGAGCCGCTTCTTTATTATAAAGGGGATTATAAATAAAAGGTAATATTTTGTTATCTAGTTTTGTCTTCTTTTAAATTGGAATTGTCAAGAGTTTCTGAGTTTTCTGGCTGCATAGAGCTACTAGGTCTATCATTTTTATTCTCCAAAGTCTTTTCAAGCGGTAAACCCATAACCTTAGTAAAGGTTGCTTCATATTTTGTAGAATTATCATGATCTGTTCCGCAGAAAATAACAAATTCTTTTTCAGGATGTTTATTTTTTAAATCTAGAATATTAAGGGTAAGATTTTGGTGGCGAAGAGTCCCCTTGTTAAATTCTGAAAATTCATCTTCTATAAAATAAACAGGAATATTTTTTCTTTTGGCGGTTTCTAATATTTTTCTAGTTCCTGATCCTATTAGACTAATATCTTCTTCTACGGGCTGCTCCTTTGATTCTTCTATTGCTTGTTTTATATTACCCTTATCAATTCGACTACAGTCTGATTCTATAACAGGTGGCAATGGTGATTCATTTTTTCCATCATTAAGCCATGTATGTAAGGCTTCATTTTGTGAAGATGGCATTCTTTCTAACATTAAAGCAAAAGAAGCGCCTTCTGCTTCACTTATTTTTTCAATTAATTCTCTCTTGGCCTTTGCTTCATAATGACATTCTGTTATAATCTCATGAGTAGATTCCCTGGTTGCTGCTTCATTACTTTTAAGCTGACTTTCTAATTCTGTAAATTTTGTATTGCGCTGACTTTTTGCCAGATCTAGAGAAACTTCTTTTTCATCTTCAAATCTTTTATAATCTTGATATTGGTCAGGAACGCAGCAAAAAAAATCAAAATTACTTGCCTCTTCTCCTAGGTGGCTGTCAAAAAATTTATATAACTCCATAAAGTTACAATGAAAGTGAGCAGTTTTCTCATTGTCATTAAAATCGACTCCAATTCCACATGTTATTTTTGGATCTAGAGTTGTGATTGAGCTCTTAAAGGAACCATATTTTTCTTCAGGAATAGTAAATTTATATGATACTTTACTCATTTTATATTGATTATAATTTTTAGCTAAGATTTTTTATTTTTGTATTAAAAAACTTTACATAGCTGATAAAAATATAATTTATTAACTATGTAAAGCTTGAAATAGAATAATTAAAAATTAATTAAACCATTTTTTAATTAAGTTTCAGATCGATTGATCTTGTAAGTTATTAATTGTATTTTGTTTATGATTTCTGTCAACAGCTTCAATTATTAATTCTTTAGCTTTATCTACATCTTCAAAACCTTTAATTTTTACCCACTTGCCATCTTCTAGATCTTTATATCTTTCAAAGAAATGTAGTATTTTATCAAGTAAACTTTTTGGAATATCGTCCTTTGATTCCATTTCTGAATATACAGAATTTAATCTTCTAATTGGAACGGCAATGATTTTTTCATCCTTACCTTTTTCATCTTCCATGATTAGAACTCCAATTGGTCTAGATTCAATTATAGATCCAGGAACGACAGGGAAATCACTAACAACTAATACGTCAATCGGGTCACCATCTTCAGATAATGTATGAGGAATAAAGCCATAATTACAAGGATATTGCATTGGAGTAGAGATGAATCTATCAACAAAAATAGCACTACTTTTTTTATCTATTTCATATTTAATAGGGTAATTGGAGTTCATAGGAACTTCTATAACTACATTAACATGGTTAGGAACATTTGCTCCAACTTTTATTCTTTCTAAATTCATTTTAAATTTTAAATTTTTATTAATAAAATTAAAAAACTCTAAATAATTATCAGTATTAATTGATTTTTATCTAAAATATTTTAAAAAATTCTAAATTAGAGTCTTTTAAAATAAAACTCCAAAATAAAATAATCTTTTATACCAAATCCCATTCTTTAATGAATGATACAGGCAAAATATTTTTTGTAAGAAAAATTATAAAAGAGAGTCGTCAGTATGTACATATTTTAACGAGGCTTTTTATGATTTTAATCAAAAAATATAAAGTTAGATTATTTATTATTTTAACCCATTTTAAAGATGGGAATTGGTATTAGTTAGTTTCCAGTATAAGAGCAGCTCCTTGACCGCCTCCAATACATAAAGTTGCCAATCCTCTTTGTTTTCCTCGTCTATGTAATTCTTTTAAGGCGTGAATCACAAGACGAGTTCCAGTCATTCCAACGGGATGACCAAGAGCAATAGCTCCTCCATTAACATTTAAGATGCTATCTTTTATTATACCAATTTTTTCAGACTTATTCAAGTATTTTTTTGCAAATTCTTTTGAGGCAAAAGCTTTTTGGCAGGCTAGAGCCTGTGCAGCAAAGGCTTCATTGATTTCAACTAAATCTATATCTGTCATTGTTAAGTTAGTTTTGTCAAATAATTTGGAAGTAGCATAAACCGGTCCTAACCCCATTCTTTCTGGATCAAGGCCAGCATAGGCAAAATCTCTTAAATAACCATCTACTTTTAAACCAAGTTCTTTTGCCTTTGATTCTTTCATTAAAATAACTGCAGCTGCAGCATCTGTTAATTGTGAGGAATTTCCAACTGTAACGGTACCAGTCTTTTTTTCAAAATATGGCTTTAATTTAGTTAAGGCTTCAATAGTTTGGCCTTTTCTGACGCCATCATCTTCTTCAATCATGATTTTTTTATTCTCGTCATATATTGGCAATATTTCTTCAGAAAATATATTCTTTTTAATGGCATTTTCTGCTTTTTTATGGCTTTTAAGAGCGAATTCATCCTGCTCTTTTCTGCTTATTGAGAATTCCTTTGCTAAAACTTCAGCGGTGCAGCCCATCATCATTCCTGAAATTGGATCTGTTAAGCCTTGCTGTACGCCAATTATTGGTTTTAAAAATCCAAGTCTAAAGCTAAGTAGAGTTCTTAATTTAGCTCCAACGGTTCGTGACTTAAATAATTTTTCAAAGAAATTCGTCATTTTTTTATTGAAAAGCAGAGGGATGTTGCTCATTGACTCAACTCCTCCAGCTAAGATGATTTGTGCTTCTCCATTTAGTATTTTTGATGTAGCATTAGTAATTGACTCCATGCCTGAGGCACAATTTCTGTGAACTGTAAAAGCTGGAACATGATTTGGGATTGAGGATTTGAGGGCAATAATGCGAGCAATATTGGCGGCGTGTCCAGGTTGTGCGACATTACCAAATATTACCTCATCAATAAGATTTGCATCGACATTATTTCTGACTAATATTTCCTTGGTTACTTTAGCGCCAAGCTCATCGGCTTGAAGACTCCTAAGAGAACCTCCTGCTTTTGTCATTGGAGTTCTTAACCCTCCAATTATTGCTATTCTCTCCTTCATGAAATTAAATATTTATTAAATAATTTAGACTCATCAATAAAAATATTGATAATTGTTATGTTTAATAATAAAATAGAAAATTAATTATAAATTTAAAATATAAAGAATGATAAATCAAGAGTTAATAAATTTTGCCAATCATTTAGCTGATCTAAGCTCCAATATTGCACATAAATATTTTAGAAAAGAGATAAATGAACAAAAAAAACATGATGATTCTCCTGTTACTATCGCTGATCAAGAGATTGAGGGTATTTTAAGAAAAGAAATATCTAAAAAATACCCAAAACATGGAATTATTGCTGAAGAATATAAGGATATTAATTTAGACGCTGATTTTAAATGGGTAATTGACCCAATTGATGGAACTAGCTCTTTTATTATTGGTAAGCCAGTATTCACTACATTGATCTCTTTAACCTATAAAAATAAACCTATTTTAGGTCTTATTAATCAGCCAATTAACAATGAAAGATGGTTAGGGATAAAAGATAGAAAAACTATTTTTAATGATTCTGAAGTATCGGTAAGAAAATCAGGGTTAGTAGAAAATTCTGTTTTATGTACCACTTCACCTGTTTTTTTTAAAGGTAAAAATTTAGAAATATTTAATAAAATAACAGCAAAAACTTTATATCAAGAATATGGCGGTGTATTTTATGGCGGAGATTCTTATTTATTTGGATTAATGGCTTCTGGTTTAATGGATATTATTATTGATACTGGTCTTAAAAATTATGATTATTGTGCCCTTATTCCTATTATAAATGGGGCAGGGGGGATTATAACAGATTGGCAGGGGAAAGAAGTTGATATTAATTCCAGCGGTCAAATTTTAGCTTGTGGTGATAAGAAAGTTCATGACCAGCTTCTAAAAATTATAGATTCTGTGATTTAAAACTAATGTTTAAAATGCCTAGATTTAATAAAATATAATGAAATATTATGTTTATTAGCGGCATCAATAACTTCTTGATCTCGAATTGAGCCGGAAGGAGCAATCATAGCCTTAACGCCTTTCTTGGCAGCATATTCAAGACCGTCAGCAAAAGGAAAGAAAGCGTCTGATGCTAAAACAGAATTTTCTGCTTTATTGATTACATCACCGTTAATATTGGTAAAATTTTCAGCTTTTTTGCAGGCAATTTCAACTGAGTCAACTCTACTAGTTTGCCCAGCGCCAATTCCTACACTTTGAAAAGAATTAGTTATAATAATTGCATTTGATTTAACATGCTTACAGCTAGAAATTGCAAATAATAATTCTTTAACTTGTTCCTTACTGGCAGATTTATTGGAAACTAGCTCAATATCTTCTTCTTTAATTATTTTTTTATCAATATCTTGTACCAAAATTCCACCAGATATTGATTTTATTTCTTTTTCTTGATTATTTTCTGATCTTTTTACTGACAATAAGCGAAGATTTTTCTTTTTAGTAAAAATGTCTATTGCCTCTTGATTAAAAGATGGAGCTATTATTACCTCAAAGAATATTTTGCTAATTTTTAAAGCTAAATCTTGGTCAACTTCTCTATTTAAAGCAACTATACCGCCAAAAGCACTTTTTGAATCAGCTTCAAAAGCTTTCTCATAAGAGGTAAGAATATTGTCAGATGTTGCAATTCCGCATGGATTAGCATGCTTAATTATGGCACATGTTGGTTCTTCAAATTCTAATATTGCATTAAAGGCGGCATTAGCATCGTTAAAATTATTATAACTTAATTCCTTTCCTTGTAATTGTTTAGCATTAGCAATGCCAAAAGATTCTAGGTCATTTCTATAAATGGCAGCCTGTTGATGTGAATTTTCGCCATATCTTAATTTTTGTGACAATGTTGCTGGATAAAGCAATTTTTCAGGGAATTCATTTTTGATATTATTGTTAAAATAGCTAGAAATTGCCTGGTCGTAATTAGCAGTATTAGTAAAAGCTTTACAGGCCATTTTTTTTCTAAAATCAAGAGAGGTAGAATTATCATTTTCTGTTATTTCAGCTATTAATTGACTATAATCATCTTTATCGGTTATGATTGTTTTAAATGAGTAATTTTTAGCTGCTGATCTAATCATTGAAGGACCGCCAATATCAATATTCTCTATTATTTCACCGTGACCAGGATCCTTTTTCACAGTTTGAACGAATGGATATAAATTTATTATAACTAAATCTATGGAATCTATATTATTTTCTGAAGCTTGCTCCTGATGTTTTTTATTATTTGGAATTCCAAGTAATGCACCATGAACTTTTGGGTGAAGAGTTTTAACTCTACCATCCATAATTTCAGGAAAGCTGGTGAAATCAGAAATTTCTTTGGCTTTTATGTTATTTTTTATTAAAAGCTTATAAGTTCCACCTGTTGAAATAATTTCAATATTGTTTTTATCTAAAAATTGTGCTAATTCTATGATGTTATCCTTATCTGAAACTGATATTAAGGCTCTTTTTATTTTTTGTAAATTAGACATTTTTATTTATATATTTTAAAGTTAGGTTAAAAACTTCTTCTATTGTTAATCTTGAAGTATCTATGGTTATAGCGTCGTTGGCAATAATTAGGGGTGAGCTTGTTCTATTTTTATCGCGATTATCGCGATCTTCTAAATCCTGTAATATATCCTGTTCTTTTATCTGAGAATTTTTTTTACTTAATTGCAGATATCTTCTCCTAGCTCTTTCTTTCAAAGAGGCGGTTATAAAGAATTTATAATCTGCATCTGGGCATATAACAGTTCCCATATCTCTTCCATCCATTACCGATCCAGAGTCCTGATTGGCAAAATCTTTTTGTAATTTCTGCAATGCTAAGCGTATTTTTTGATTCTTTGCTATTATTGAAGCATTTTTACCGACTATTTCATTGTGTAATTCTTTTGCCTCAAGATCTTCTAGGTTTATTTTTGTAATTAGTTCGATTATTTTATCTTCATCTTTTTCTAGGTTGAAATCAAGATTTGAAGCGTCAAAGGCTAATTTTCGATAAAGGGCACCGGTATTTAAATATGGTAGATTAAAATGATTAGCAATTAATTTTGCTATTGTTCCTTTTCCGGAAGATGCTGGACCATCGATAGCTACTATCATGTTTATCTTTAATTATTACTAAAATTAATATTAAAATTAGAAAATAAATCAACAAAGCCAGGAAAACTAGTATTTATCATAGTAGAATCATCAATTTTTAAGCCATTATCAAGTTTTAACCCCATTATTAAAAATGACATTGCGATTCTATGATCCATATAGGTTTTTATTTCAATTAATTCATTCTTTTGCTTAATATCACCAAATATTTCTAAAAAATCATCACCTATATTTGTTGTAACTCCAATATTATTTAACCCTTCATTAATTGCATTTAGGCGATTGCTTTCCTTTACTTTTAATTCCGCAATGCCGTTCATTCTAGTTTTCCCCTTAGCAAAAGAGGCAGCAATTGCAAGAATAGGATATTCATCTATCATTGATGGAGCTCTATTGGCTGGTATATCGATAGCTTTTAATTTACTGTGTTTTACAATAATATCCGCTACTTTTTCTCCATTTTGAGATCTTTCATTTTTAAGAGTAATATCTCCATTCATCTCTATGAGAGTTTTTATAATACCGTCACGAAGAGGATTTAGACCCACATTGTTTATTTTTAAATTAGATCCTTCTAAAATGAGAGCGGCTACTATTAAAAAAGCTGCAGATGAAATATCTCCAGGAATTTTAAAGTCAGCAGCATCAAATTCTTGATTGCCTGAAAATGTTATCTTGGTTCCTACTTTATTGTTAATCTCAATATCTTCACTTTTAATATCAAGGCCAAGAAATTTCATCATTATTTCACTGTGATCCCTGCATTTTTCTGGCTCTATTATTGTGGTTACACCGCCTATATTGAGGGCAGCAAGGAGTATTGCACTTTTTACTTGAGCAGAGGCAACATTCATGGTGTAGTCTATTGGTAGCGGATCAGAGGCGCCTGTAATTAATGCTGGTAATTTGCCATCGTTAGAGGAGGAAATCTGAGCTCCTATTTTTTTTATTGGCTCAAATATTCTATTCATAGGTCTTTTTCTTAGGGAATCGTCGCCGGTAAAAAAACTTTTAAAATCAAAAGATGATAATAGCCCCATTAATAATCGTGATGAGGTTCCAGAATTTCCCATATCTAGAATATTTGAAGGTTCCATTAATCCACAGAGACCAGAGCCGTTAACTTCCCATGTATCACCGTAATTTTTATCAATCTCAACTCCCATATTTTCTAGGGCTAAGGCTGTTTTTATTACGTCTTCCCCCTCTAATATGCCTGATATAGTGCTAACACCATTAGCTAAGGCTGCAAAAATAAGAGATCTATGGGAGATAGATTTATCGCCAGGAATATTGATTTCTCCAGTGATTGATCTTGTTGTTTTTTTGGAAATTAAAGGTTTTTTTATTATATTATTACTCATATCTAGCTAAATATATTAGCAATTATTGATAATAATGGCTTAATAAATCCAATAAATGTTAAATTAAAAATTGCCGCTAGAAATAGTGCAAATAATGGTCCGGCATTGTTATTTTTCTCGATTGTAATATTTTCACTTATTTTTTCATTGAAATACATTATTTTAATTATCCTTAAATAGTAAAAAGCACTTATTACACTTGTCATTACGGCTATTATGGCCAAATAATATATTTCTTCTTTTACTATTGATAATAATACATAAAATTTTGCAAAAAATCCGGCCATAGGAGGTATTCCTGCCATTGAAAATAATAAAATAGCTAAAAAGAATGCTATTGCTGGGTTGTTTTTGCTTATTTTTGCCAGAGATTCTATGTCATATGTTTCCTTGTTTTTCTCGTCAATATTAGAATTTTTGTTTTTATTAACTAGTAGTAATAGCATAGCAAAACTACCAATTGATATTGAGGCGTAAATTACAGCATATAATATTACTGCTTTTATTGCCTCAAAATTAGCGGCAGCAAGGCCAGCTATGATAAAGCCAACATGACCAATCCCACTATAGGCCAGCATTCTTTTAATATTTTTTTGTTTTAAAGCTCCAAGACAGCCAGTGAGTAGTGATAATATGGCAATTAATATCAATATTTGATTAAATCCCACCATTGAATTTACTATATAAAAATAAATTTTTATAGTTACCAATATCATGGTGAATTTTATGGTTGAAGCGAAGAATGCCGTAATATTTGTCGGTGCACCTTCATAGACATCTGGTGTCCACATATGAAAAGGAGAGGCTGATATTTTAAATAGAATTGCTATAAATATTAAGATTAAACCAAGAGCTAGGCCAATATTAAAAATTTCTGCTTGAGAATTATTATATTGTTCAATTATGGTAAATAGATCGGTAAAATTTGTAGTGCCAGTAAAACCATAAACAAAAGATATCCCAAGTAATAATATTCCAGATGAGACGGATCCTAGAAGAAAATATTTCATGCCAGATTCTGATGATTTTGAAGATTTTCTATTCATTGCAGCTAAAATATATAAAGCTAGGCTTTGTAATTCTAATGCTAAGTAAAATGGCAATAAATCATTGGATGATATTAAAAACATAGACCCACTAGTTGCTATCATCATTAAAGATACAGCTTCAGCGCTGAATTTTTTATCTAAAGAGAGAAATTTATTTGAAATAAGTAGGGTTAGAAATAATAAAATTAATATTACGATTTTAGAAAATGAGATAAATTTATTAACGAAGAACATTTTATGAAATAAATTAGTATTTATTCCATATGAAGAAATTAGCACAAAAAGAGCTGCTATAATTACAATAAATGATCCAGAGAGAAGAATTAATGGTTTATTTTTCAGGTTTTTTCCAAAAAATACATCAAACATTAATATAGTTAGAGCTCCTAGGAAAATTATAAGCTCTGGTATTAGATTAAAAAGTACCATAATAGTTATTTAAGATTAATAATTGCTAGAACTGGACTATCTAGATATCTTAATATTAATGCTGGATATATACCAAATAATATTACTAAGAATGCCATTAAGCCAAGATAGGTGAATTCTATCGCACTAACATCTTTTAATGATTCTATTTTTTTATTTTTAATATCTCCAAACATGACTCTTGCATAAAGCCAAAGCATGTAGCAGGCGCCAAGTATTACACCTATTGCTGCAATTATTGCTATAACTTTATTTACTTGAAAAGCTCCAATTATGGTTAAAAATTCTCCGACAAAACCACTTGTTCCAGGTAAGCCAACGCTAGCAAGCATGAAAATCATAAATAGCATGGCATAGTAAGGCATTTTATGTGTTAAACCACCAAAATCAACGATTTGTCTAGTATGCATGCGGTCATAAACTACACCAACACATAAAAATAAAGCTGAAGAAACAAGACCGTGACTAATCATTTGCATGATAGCCCCTTGCAAGCCCTGATTATTAAAAGCAAAAATACCCATAGTGATAAAACCCATATGAGCAACAGAAGAATAGGCGATCATTTTCTTAATATCTTTTTGCATTAAAGCAACTATTGAAGTATAAATAATAGCAATGGCACTTAAGATAAAGACAAATTCAGAAAAATAGATGCTGGCATCAGGAAAAAATGGTAGTGAGAATCTTAAGAATCCATATGCTCCTAATTTAATTAAAACCCCAGCTAATATTACCGAGCCAGCTGTTGGGGCTTGCACATGCGCATCTGGAAGCCAAGTATGAAATGGGAACATTGGAATTTTAACAGCAAATGATATAAAGAAGGCAAGCCATAACCATTTTTGTATTTCAATATCACTGCCAGATAAGATATATTTTAATGCAATAATATCAGCTGTATTATAAGTTGATATTATATAAATTAAAGCAGTTAAAAATAAAACCGAACCAAATAATGTATATAAAAAGAATTTATAAGCAGCATAATTACGATTTTTACCACCCCATATGCCAATTATAAAGAACATTGGTATTAAAATTGCCTCAAAGAAAATATAAAATAACACCAAATCCGTTGCAACGAAAGAGCCTATAACGAATGATTCTAATAGTAAAAATAAAACTACATATTCCTTTACCCTGTTCTTTATGGAGTTAATGCTAGCTATTAAACATATTGGTATCAATAATGTTGTTAGAATTATCATGGCAAGGGATATACCATCAATGCCTAGTGAATAATTTATATTATATTCTGCTATTAGATTAAATTTTTCTGTAAATTGAAAATTTACATCCTGCTTGTCAAATTTAAATAATAAAGATAATGATAAGAGAAAGTTTATTATAGATGCAAATATTGCGTAGGTAAATAGCTTTTTATTTGAATCTGAATTACTGTCTTTAATAAATAGAAAGATAATTAATACACTTACAGCTGGTAAAAATATTAAAGTTGAAAGAATCGGAAAATTATCCATGATTTATTGTAATTATTAAATTTAATTTTTTTAATTTATTTTATATAGAAGAAATCTTTATATTTCCATTTATTTTTTTAAAATCATCTTTTTTAAAATCAGTAGATTCTATTCATAAATTTTTATAAATATTAAATCATATAATCTCAAAATCAAATAAAAACTTACTTCCAAAAGGAAATATTTAAACCATCAATTTTTTCCATCTTTTCTTTGTCTGTTTTTTCAATTAAATAATTTTCTGTTAATTCTATTTTATTATTTCCGGTTTGAATATAAATTTTTGTTGTCTCTTCTAGGTCTTTTGGGGCTAGTTTTTGCGATAAGAAGCTTTTACAGTCAAGTATGGCATGGCGATTACTAATTTCTATAGTTATTGAATTAAAAATATCCTTTCGCTTCAATTCTGAGATTTTTTTATCATAGGCAACCTTTAAAGAAACTATGTCGCTTTTAGGGTCATTACTTTTATTATATTCTTTCCAATTTTCATTATATTTTCTCTTGTTTGGCTGTATTTTGATATCTTGATATTCATTATTTCTTGCCTGGTTTTCTTTAATAAAATCATTGCAGAGCATCATGTCTCTTATCAGGATTCTAGTGCCACCTTCATCTACCCTAATCAAACATGTTAAAACTAAGGATTGGCCGGCTTCCATTAAATCTCGGGATTTTGTAATTAAATCCTCACTAAAAATAAATGTTTCATATATTCCAAAAGGGTCAGATAGGGTTAAATATGCAAACCTTCCCTTTGGCCCTGATCTATGCTTACAATAAGCTACAACTCCAGATAATTTTAATATAGAATTATCTTTTATTACATTATCTTCATTAAGTATATCACTTGTAACAACCCCGCGTTTTTTTAGTGATATTAATTCGTCGTCAAGAGGGTGTCCTGCTGGAAAATAGCCAAAAGCTTCAAATTCTTTTTGCAGTTTTTCTTTTTTATTCCAATCTCCCACTTTTTTTAAAGGAGGATTTGCTATATTAATATTTTGAGATTCAAAAAGACTCATTTGACTGCTATTTTTTTCTTCTTCTTTAGTGCTAGCATATTTACAAATCATCTCACAGGATTGTAGGATTTGATTGCGATTTTCATGTATGTTATCAAATGCTCCAGCTTTACTAAGGGCTTCTACGGATTTTTTATTAAGTATTTTTGCTCCAGATTTTGCGGCAAAATCATAAATATCTATAAATTTTCCTTCTTTTTTTCTAACTTCGGTCAAATTGGACATGGCACCCACGCCAACGGCTTTTATAGCACCAAGACCAAAGCGAATACATAATTCAGTGCCAGATTCATCATATTTCTTAACTTTTAACTTCTTATCTGTCATTTTGCTAAAAATATAATATATAGGTTATTATTAAGCCTAATATTATTCTGTAATAAGCAAATATCATAAAATTATTTTTACTAACAAAGTTTAATAACCATTTTATAATAAATAATGAAGAAATAAAAGCGCTAACAAAGCCAATTAAAATTATTATAAAATTTTCTATATTTAATATAGATATATTTTTATATATATCATAGGTTGTGGCTGCAAAAATAGTTGGTATAGCTAAGAAAAAAGAAAATTCCGTGGCGGTTTTTCTGTCTAATTTAAGTAATAATCCTCCAATGATTGTAGCGCCAGATCTTGACACTCCTGGTATCATCGAGATAACTTGAAATAGACCTATGGATATAGCTTTTGATTTTGATAATTTATCTATATTGTTAATTTTTGGTTTAATTTTTGACTTCTCAACTAATATTATAATAATTCCGCCAATTATTAAAGCAAAAGCAATATATTCCAAGGAAAAGAAGATATTTTTTATCATGCTGTAGAATAGCATGCCAAAAATCACTGAAGGCAAGAACGCCAATAATATATTATAAGTAAAATCACGAGAAGTTTTGTCTTTATAAAACCCGCAAGCAGTGCTGATAAGTTTTTTATGATAGAATGTACAAATAGCTATAATTGCCCCAAGCTGAATAATAATTTCAAAAACATTATTGCTGATATAGGAAAAATCTACAATTTTTGCAGCTATTATTAGATGGGCAGTTGAAGAGACTGGTATAAATTCCGTTAACCCTTCGACTATACCCAGTAGTATTGATTTTAATATTATTGCAATATTCATTTTTCTTTAGACTTGGTATTGAATATTTTTCTGGTTATTAATTCTGATTTCGACCTGGTAGTAATTATTTAAATCAATTTGGTGCCTATAGTCCGACTTGAACGGACACGTCTATAAAGACAATAGATTTTGAGTCTATCGCGTCTACCAATTCCGCCATACAGGCTAAATAATGTTAAAGTCTATCTAGTAATTAATTGATATAGCAAAATATAGTGCTAAGCTATAATTTTATAATAGTAATACAAATAAGTCAAAGTAAAAAACTTATTTTATAGCTATCTTTAATTATTTTAAGAAAAATCCTTTGAAAATTATAAATAATAATCTAGAATGCAATCAATATTTTTACTTTAACAGATTTGTAAGATCTTTGCTCGCTAATATCAATTATACAAAGGTCTTGCTTTATGTTAATATTTTTAATAATTATAAATAATTTTAGTGCAAAAAAACTTTGGAAAGTCACCTACAAAATCTTTAAGGGTGAATAAATTTATAATGGCCCAAAATGTAAGGGTTATTGATGAGAGTGGATCTATGGTTGGCGTGATTAGTTTAACTCAGGCGTTAGATTTGGCTCAAAAAGCAGGCTTGGATTTGATCGAAGTCTCCCCTAATGTTACTCCACCTGTTTGTAAGATTGCAAATTTTGGTAAAATGAAATATGAAATGCAGAAAAAAGCCAATGATGCAAAAAAGAAACAAAAAATAGTTGATGTTAAGGAGGTTAAATTATCTATTAATATTGGTAAGGGAGATTATGATTTTAAAATGAATCATGTTAAAAAATTCATTGCTAAAGGTGATAAGGTGAAGATTTCCATTAGGATTAAGGGTAGAGAAATGGCTCATCTTGATTTGGCATATAAGATGATAGAAAGCGTTTCTGCTGACATTGAAGAATTTGCTAAATTTGAATTTCCTCCAAAAATGGAAGGTAGACAAATGATAGCTATTGTAATTAAAAAATAATATTGTTTAAAAATGCAGGCAATTATAGAAAAAATTAAATCTCACATTAAAAAAGATAAAAAAGTAATAAACAATTCTTTGTTTAAAAATTATTTAGAACAATTTTATAGTGATTCTAATTTTTTAGATATAAACGATTATTCCAAAGATCTTTTATTTCAACTTTGCTTAAGTGGTTTTAAATTTTTTGAAAATAAAAAGAAAGATGAATTGAAAATTAGAATAGAAAATTTTACCAGTAAAGACATTGATAATTTATTGATCTTAGATGTTGTTGGTAATGATACGCCGTTTCTAGTTGATTCCCTGGTAATATATTTTAATAAAATTGATATAGAAGTTAAAAATATAATACATCCAATTTTTTATACAAAAAGATCAAAAGATAATGTATTACAGGAATTAACAAATTCCAGTCAAGATGAGAATGAGTCAGTAATACAATTTCATTTATCTCACATTGCATCATCTGATGAAATTAGGGCAATAGAGTCTGATTTAAGAAATATTTTATCTGGAGTTCATTTGGTTTTTAAGGATTGGAAAAATATCTTATTGAAAGTTACCGAATCTAGATCTCAGCTTGATAAGATTAAAGATCAAAACCATAGTCTTTTAGAATATAAAGAGTTTATTGACTGGATATGTAATCATAATTTTATACTTCTTGGCTCTTGTGAGCTTGATTTGGTTAAGAAGGATAATGAATATACTCTTAAAGAAAATAAAGGGAGTAGATTAGGAATATTTAAATCGGAAGATAGTAATATTAGGCCAAGCCTAATTGATTATTCATCTATGGATGTTAGAGATATAGTTAAAAATCCTTATTTGGTTGAAATTTTAAAATCACGATATAAATCCCAGATACATAGAAATGTCAATGCAGAGAGAATTAGGGTTCAGAAATTTAATGATAAGGGAGAAGTTATTGGTGAATATAGATTTATAGGATTATTTACTTCCTCTGTATATTATCAAGATATTAATTTAATACCAATAATTCGCGAGAAAATCAATAAAGTTATAAAGGCAGCTAATTTTAAACCATTGGGGCATAGTTATAAAGATTTAGTTTCTGTTTTAGAGTCATACCCTAGGGATGAATTATTTCAAATTGAAGATAAAGATTTATTAAGAATATCTCTTGGCATAGTTGCTATGTCTGGTCGCCCTTTGGTTCGCTTATTTGCCAGAAATGATAAATTCAATCGTTTTGTTAGTTTTTTAATATTTATCCCAAGGGACAGGTTTAATACATATGTAAAAGAAGAAATATATAATCTATTGGCCTCTGTTTATGGTGGCGAGATTTTAGGTTCTTATATTCAAATTACAGAATCAAATTTAGCTAGAATAAATATTGTTGTTAGTTCCGTTAACAATACCACAAAGAGTGATATTTCTAAAATAGAAAAAAAATTATTTGAAATTAGTAGCTTCTGGGTTGATGACTTTACTCATAAGGTTAATCAAGATTTCTCTGTTTCACAGGCAAAGAAAGTAATCAATGATTACAAGAATGCTTTTTCCGCAAGCTATACCAACAGATTTGATGTTGCTTCAGCCCTTAAGGATATAGAATTTATAAATAGATTATATTCATCAGACAATGATTTAAAATTTAGATTATACCAAACAGACAAATTGGCAAAACAAAATATATCTGAAATCAAGATATACAGCACTCATCAAAAATTACATCTTTCTGACATGATGCCTGTTCTTGAGAGTTTTGGTTTTAATATAATTCATGAGCATACTTATAATATTTCTCCAAAGAGTGGTGTTAATGTTTGGGTTTATTATTTCACGCTTAATTTAAGCAAGACAAAAGAAGATTTAACTCAAGACATTGTGGTAAATTTTGAGGATACAATCAACAAGATATATCAGAGTAAAACTAAGGCAGGATTTTTAAATAGAATGGTTGTTGCTGCCAATTTAAATAGTAAGCAAATTTCATTACTTCGCGCCTATAGTAAGTATTTATATCAGGCTAAGTTTAGATATAGTCAGAAATACATCTCTGATACTTTGGTAAAATATCGTGATTTTACCAAATTAATTATTGAGCTTTTTGAGGAAAAATTCAATCCGGCAAAAAATGTAAAAAGAGAAAATAATATTAATAAAATTTCTGTTAAAATTGATAAAATTCTAGAAAAAGTTACTGATAGTGGAGATGATGTAGTGTTAAATAGATTTTTAAATATTATAAATTCCACCACTAGAACAAACTTTTTTCAAAAAGACAAGAATGGTCTAGATAAAGACTATATTTCTTTCAAATTCGATTGTTCAAAAATACAAGACCTTGTTTTACCTGTTCCATATGCAGAAATTTTTGTTTTTTCTAGTAATGTTGAAGGCATCCACTTGAGAGGAGGTAAGGTTGCTAGGGGTGGATTACGCTGGTCTGATAGACATGAAGATTTTAGGACTGAGGTTTTGGGTCTTATGAAGGCTCAAATGACAAAGAATGCTGTAATAGTGCCCGTTGGATCAAAGGGTGGATTTGTGGTAAAGAAAGATATCTCTAGCATGAGTAGAGAAGATTCCATAAGTGTAGCTATAGATTGCTATAAGACATTTTTAAGGGGAATGCTTGATATAACCGATAATATTGTCGATGGTCAAATTATTACACCAAAAAATGTATTTAAATATGATGATAAAGATCCCTATCTTGTTGTAGCGGCCGATAAAGGTACTGCAACGTTCTCTGATATTGCAAATAGTATTGCGGCTGAATATAATTTTTGGCTTGGAGATGCCTTTGCTTCTGGTGGTTCTGTTGGATATGACCATAAAAAAATGGGAATCACTGCAAAGGGGGCCTGGATTTCGGTAAAAAGACATTTTAGCGAAATGGGCTTAGATACTCAAAGTCAAGATTTTACTTGTGCCGGTATTGGGGATTTGTCAGGAGATGTTTTTGGTAATGGCATGTTATTATCAAAACATATTAAATTAGTTGCAGCCTTTAACCATATGCATATTTTTCTGGATCCAAATCCAGATTCATCTATCTCGTTCAAGGAGAGGCAAAGAATATTTAATCTACCAAGATCATCTTGGCTGGATTATAATAAGAACCTAATATCAAAAGGTGGAGGTGTTTTTGACAGAAGTGCTAGGTTGGTTAAAATATCTAAAGAGGCTGGAGTTGTTTTGGATATAGAGGAATTAGAGTTATCGCCAGATAAGCTTCTTATTGCCATACTTAAGTCCCCAGTTGATTTGTTATGGAATGGAGGTATTGGAACATATGTTAAATCTGGGACAGAAAACCATTTAGATGTTGGTGACAAGGTTAATGATGGTATTAGGATTGATGGCGCTGATTTAAGGTGCAAGGTGGTAGGTGAGGGTGGAAATCTTGGTTTAACACAGCGAGGTAGGATTGAATATGCTTTAAATGGAGGTAAAATTAATACTGACTCAATAGACAATGCTGCCGGGGTAGATTGCTCTGATCACGAGGTTAATATTAAGATTGCTTTAGTTCAAGCTATGAAATCTGGCAAAATTTCACTCACGGAAAGAAATAAAATATTAGAATCCATGACTTCCGAGGTTGAGAAAATGGTTTTAGATGATAACTTGCTTCAAACTCAAGCAATAACCATGTCACAATCAAAAGGTGTTTCTATGATTGGTGATCATGCAAGATTTCTTTCTAGGCTAGAAAAAATAGGATTATTGAATCGTCAAGTGGAGTCTTTGCCAAATGCAAAACAGATTGAAAAAAGACAGTCAGATAGAATAGGAATGACAAGACCAGAGCTTTCGGTAATGCTTTCTTACGCTAAAATGGATTTATATAATAATATTATAAATTCAAAATTAATAAAGGATTCTTATTTTGAAGATATATTAATAAAATATTTTCCAAAAAGGCTACAAAAAGACTTTAAGGAAGAGGTATTGAGTCATCAGTTAAAATATGAAATTATTACAACAGAAATTACCAATCTTGTTATTGGTAGAGTTGGTATTAGTTTTGTTAGTCAGATTGCTCGTGACAATGGTTTTGAGATATCAAATATAGTTCGTAATATTATAATAGTTTTTGAATCTTTTAATCTTAATGATCTTTACGAAGATATAGAGGCTTTAGATAATAAAACTGTTCCAGTGGAAATAAAAATGAGAATGTTGTCCTCGGTTAATAAACTTCTAGAAAGGTCTCTATTATGGTTATTGAGAAATTCTAAAACAAATAATATTGCAAAAACATCTAAGGAATATAAAGATAATGTTAAGGAAATCTCAGGAAACTTAGTTGATTTACTAGCTGAAGATTCAAGAAATTCTTATAATAAAAATATTGAAGCATATAAAGAGTGTAAAATACATCCAGATTTAGCAAGAAAGATATCTTCTATGGACGCATTAGCTTCCGCTTATGATATTATTCATGTTAGCAAGGCAAATAAGATAGATATTAAAACAAGCAGTAGAATCTATTTTAAAATTGGAACTAGATTGCATTTAAAATGGATCAGAACTAAAATATTAGGCTCTCTTTCTGATAATTACTGGCAAAGAATTTCTTCTAAAACAGTAACGGAGGATTTGTATAATTATCAAATGAAAATTACCAATACTGTAGCTTATTATAATTGTAAAAACAACAATTCTTGTAATACTGAAAAAGCTTTAGATAATTGGATTGAAAGTGAAGATTTTTTAATTAAGAGATATGATAGGTTTATTGATGATTTTAAATCTCAAGTAAAGCCAGATATATCTATGTTTATTGTAGCTTTAAATAGAATTAAAGCTCTAATATCTTAATTAGCTTTAAGTCTTTAAGCGGTCGTGGTGGAATTGGTAGACACGCAACGTTGAGGTCGTTGTTCCTATAATATGGGATTGGAAGTTCAAGTCTTCTCGACCGCACCATATTTTAAAAATTGACTTTGTAAATAATAATAAATTAACATATAAAATGAAAATACTAGCTTTAAAAGAAAAGGGGAATAATGAGAGCAGAGTATCTATTACTCCTGATTTAATTGCAAAATATAATAAGCTTGGACATGAGGTTTTTATTGAGAGTGATGCTGGCAAGAATTGTAATATATCAAATAAGGAATTTGAAGATTCTGGAGCTAAAATCGTTAAAGATGTTGGTGCGGAAATTAGTAACTTTGATATTATTTTAACCGTTCAGTCGCCAGAAAAAGAAGATTTAATCAAATTATCTAAGGTTAAAAAGGATGCAATTCTTTTGGGTGGTTTGAATCCATATATAGAAAAAGACAATATTAAGTTATATAGTGAATATAATATATCTGCAATTGCAGCCGAATTATTCCCGAGAATAACCAGAGCTCAATCCATGGATATACTTTCTTCCCAGAGTAATTTAGCTGGCTATAGAGCTGTTATAGATGCTGTTTATGAGCTTGAAACAGCAACTCCAATGATGATGACGGCAGCTGGAACAATTTCTCCTGCCAAAATAATGATTATTGGTGCTGGAGTTGCTGGCTTGCAGGCAATTGCCACTGCCAAAAGGTTGGGTGCTGTTGTATCAGCTTTTGACGTTAGGGAGGCTGCTAGGGAGCAGGTTCAATCTTTAGGTGGTAAATTTATTGAAGTTAAGAATGATAGCGACGGACAAACCAAAGGTGGTTATGCGAAAGAGATGTCGGAAGAATACAAGAAGAGGCAGGAAAAAATAATTTTTGATAATATTATTAAGCAAGATATTGTTATCTCAACTGCCCTTATACCAGGCAAGCCAGCCCCAAAAATAATAACTAGTGAAATGGTTAAATCCATGAAGGCTGGAGCTGTTATTGTTGACATGGCAGCTATCATGGGAGGTAATTGCAGTGAAACAAAGCTTGATAAGGTTACTATAAAAAATGGCGTTAAAATTATTGGCTATGGTAATATTCCAAGCAGAGTTGCTCGAGATGCTTCAAAATTATATGCTAAGAATTTATATAATTTTATTGATCTAATAACAAATAAGGAAAATAAGTCTATAAATCTTGATTTAGGGGATGAAATTATCAAGTCATCCTTAATATCTCATCAAGGTCAAGTATTATTTGGCTAGAATCAGCACGATGAGCTGATATTATCTTTGTAGTTTTTAGTAATTTTACAATATTCTACTGCTAATTAATATCTATTCTTGTTTTGGAGATAGGTTTTGATGTAATACCAAATTAATTTAACTTATGATAAATGAAGAAAATTATAATCTTGATGAAGAGGTTAAATTAGAAATATTAGGGTTATTACAAAATGATTCCCGTGAACAGCTAGAGGAGGTATTTTTAGAATTACATCCAGCTGATCAGTCTGAACTTATATCCTCTCTAGCCTTAGATTTAAGAGAAAAAATATTATTATTTGTTGGAGCTAATATTGATGCCCAATTCTTATCATATTTAGAAAATGATCTAAAGAATCAGGTAATTGAATTTCTGGGTGCAAAAAATAGTGCCAAAGCCATCAATAAGCTTGACATAGATGTTGCAGTAGAAATTGTCGAAGATTTGGAGAAGGGGGTTATTGATGAGATATTAAAACACGTTCCAGACTTAAAAAAAATAGAGTTGAAAGCAGCTTTATCATATGATGATAATACGATAGGTAGGGTGATGCATCAAGATTTTATTGCTATCCATAAGGATTGGAACGTCAGTAAAGCTACTAGCTATTTACAAAATCACTTAAATTTACCGGATGATTTTCAATATGTCATCATAGTAGATAATAATTATTCACCTATATCTGAAATCTCGGTAAGCACAATATTGGTCAATAAAAAGAATATATTGATCTCAGATATTATGATGAAAGATGTTGATGTTAAGAAAATTAATGTTAATTCTGACCAGGAAGATGCAGCAAGATTATTCAGTAAATATTCTTTAACTTATGCTCCGGTTGTGGATGTAGATGGTATTTTGGTTGGAGCTGTTTCAATTAGTGATATAGTTGATGTTATTGAGGAGGAGGCGCAGGAGGATTTATTACTTCTTGGTGGGGTAAATGATAAAAACCTTTACTCCTCATCTTTTTGGACGGCAAAATCAAGAATACCTTGGCTTTTTACTAGCCTCATAACTACTTCTATGGCTGTTATTATAATTGCATTATTTTCAGATCAAATACAAAAAGCAGTAGTTTTGGCGGTTCTATTGCCTATTGTTGCTTCTCTTGCTGGAAATGCCGGAACGCAATCTTTAACGGTT
>CAJQHT010000067.1 GCA_905478245.1 uncultured Rickettsiales bacterium
TTGATGAATTTCGTCAATATTATTTTGAATAAATTTATTAGAGATGTTGGTATATTTTTTGGCTTGCAGGCTTGATTTAATGCAAAATAATCATGGCTAGGAATTTTTATGTCATCAAAAGATGCCTGGGGTTTTTTATAGGATTTTGGCTGGTTTTCCATGCTATAGGAAACATTAAAAATTTGCGGTATTTTGCTTTGCATTAATTTTCCTTTTTGCAGAGTTTCAATGCTTGGAAAGAATTCTTGCGGTGTTTCTTTAGGTTTGATTTTTGAGGTGTCAATAAAAGCTGTCTTGGAGCCAATATAGCCTTCTATTTTAAGTGATTTGGCAGGAGTTTTCCAGTCTAATGTTGATGATTGGCGTTGCTGATTTTGCCTTTGTTGCCGCCTTACCATTCCTGATCGCGATTGATTTATTTTATCAACTTTAGATCCGTATTTTTCAAGGAAAAACATGTTATTTTGTTCTATTTTACTGTGGCAGGATGTTAAAGTAATGACTAGTGAGGTGGTTAATAATATTTTATTAAAAAAATTTATCATCTTTCTATTGTAGTTACTTGATTTTTGTAATAAACGCATCTTTAAAGCCGTTATTTCTAGCTTTTTTTAATAAATTCATAGTTTCTGTTTTATTGTTTGTGGGCCCTAATAATATTTTATGAATAGTGCTATTTTTTGAATTTGCTTCCTTAATGAACCCGGAGGAGATATTTTGGCTTTTTTGTAGAATTTTTTCAGCACTATTTTTTGATTTATAAGATCCTATTTGGATGAATGTGCCTTTTTGTTGTTGTTTAGCAGCTATATCCAGGTCTTTTTTAGGGGTTTCTTTTGGTTCTTTATTTGGGGTAGATTTATAGATGATGGTTTCTGGGGTCATATTTTTTGGTAGCTCCATAAGAGGCTCGTTAGATGGGCCAAGATTATTTAAGAACCCTTGAGGGGTTTCTATTGGTTCAATTTTTTCTGGCTTTTCTGTTTTTTGGCTATTTTTTTTCTGGCTGCTAATTAGGTCAGAATTTAATGTTGGGATTTGGCGGTTAATATGGCGATATTCTCCGTCTAAACCGACGATTCTGATGGTTTGTCCTTCTTGCCCTCCTGTGGAAAATTTATTTTTGATGGAATCAAAGCTGCATGAGCAAAATAGAAATAAAATTATCAGTAAAAATGTTTTTTTGTTTAGCATTCTTAGTTTTAAGCTTTAAAATAATAATTCTAACCAATTTATGAAGAATGGTAATACCAAATCCCATCTTTAAAATGGGTTAAAATAATAAATAATCTAACTTTATATTTTTTGATTAAAATCATAAAAAGCCTCGCGTAATATGCACATATTGACGACTCGTTTTTTATAATTTTTATCTAAAAAATATTTTGCCTGTATCATTCATTAAAGATAGGAATTGGTATAATTGGCATAAAGACTCTTTTAAAGAAAATTATAGAATCTTTGTAACTAAAAAGCAAATTTTTTAAAACTAAATATAAAATGTTAAACGAACAACAAAAGGAAGCGGTTTTTCATGATAAAGGGCCTTTATTGATCCTTGCTGGAGCTGGAACCGGCAAAACAAGGGTATTAACAAAAAGAATCATAAATATTATTAATTCTTATCAGGCTGGCGCCAATCAAATACTTGCGGTAACTTTTACCAATAAGGCGGCCTCTGAAATGCGTCAGAGAATTGAAGAAGAAATTGGCCCAGAAGCCAATAATATTTGGTCAGGAACCTTTCACTCAATTGCTAGCAGAATTTTAAAAAGACATCCGGAAGTTGTTGGGCTGAAGCCTAATTTTACCATTATTGATTCAGATGACCAGATGCGCCTAATTAAACAAATATTAAAAGATCTTGAAATAGATCTGAAATCATATCCGGCAAAAAATTATCTTTATCAAATAGAACGCTATAAAGACAAATCCATTAGACCTAAGGATCTTGCAAAATCTTATATGCATAATTTGCCACAAATTTCTAAAATTTATAACTTATATCAAAATAGATTGGTGGAGTTAAATAGTGTAGATTTTGGTGATTTATTGCTATATAATTTGGAAATATTTGGAAAATCTCCCGAAACCCTTACATATTATCAGAAAAAGTTTCACTATATTTTGGTAGATGAATATCAAGACACTAATAATTGTCAATATTTATGGTTGTTAAAGCTTGCAGGGGAGGATCAAAATATTTGTGCGGTTGGCGATGATGATCAATCTATTTATTCTTGGAGAGGTGCCGAGGTCAAAAATATATTACGATTTTCTAAAGATTTTAAGGGGACAAAAATTGTACGTTTAGAGCAGAATTATCGCTCAACTTCTAATATTTTAAAGGTGGCTTCTCATGTTATTGCCAACAACCCCAACAGGCATGACAAAACATTATGGAGCGAGGAAGAGGATGGAGAAAAGGTTAATTCATTGTCTTTTTTTGATGATAGAAGCGAAGCGGCCGGGGTTTCCAAGATAATAAATGAGCTACAAAATAAATTGCAATCCGATGTTAAATTAAATGATATTGCGGTTTTAGTTAGGGCCGGCTATCAAACACGTTTATTTGAGGAGTCTTTTATTTCAAACTCAATTCCTTATAGAATTATTGGTGGTTTGAGGTTTTTTGACAGAAGGGAAATCAAAGATGTTATAGCTTATTTAAGGGTGATTTTGAATGATAGCGACGATCTAGCTCTGCAAAGAATAATTAATTTACCAAGAAGGGGTATTGGCAGTGCTGGCCTTAATAAATTATTACAAAAATCTAGAGATTCTAACAGCTCTTTATTTGCTACCATTAAAAGGGAGGTGGAATCCGATTCTTTAAAGGGAAAATCGGCAAAATCTTTGGCAAAATTTATAGCTAATATTTTATATTGGCAGAAATTAAGAAAAGATGCAGATTTAAGCGTTTTAGCAAGTGATGTTTTAGAGGAGTCTGGTTATTTAGAAATGTGGAAAAATGAAAAAACTCCAGATGCTGCTTCTAGAGTGGATAATTTAAATGAATTTATTTCGGGGCTGGGAGATTTTACAAATTTAGAACAATTTTTGGAGCATGTGAGCCTGGTAAGTGGCAATAGGGACAGCGATAAAGATAAGGATATGGTGAGTATAATGACAATTCATGGCGCTAAAGGCTTAGAATTTAATAGTGTTTTTATTCCTGGGTTGGAAGAAGGGGTTTTTCCTAGCTCCAGAGCTATTGACGAGGATAGCGGCATTGAGGAAGAGAGAAGGTTGTTTTATGTGGCAATGACAAGGGCGAAAAAAGATCTATATTTAACCAATGCTCAAAATAGGGTAGTTTTTGGTAGTTTTCAGGCCAGTATAAGTTCTAGATTTTTAATGGAATTGCCAGAAGAAGCTTTAAATAATGATTCAAATTTTGATTTTTACGATGATTCATTATCTAATATTAAGAAACATAGTAATTTTATAGAAAAAGACGCTAAAGAAGATAATGGTTTTTTATATAAAAGAATTTTTCATCAAAAATTTGGCTATGGTAAGGTTGTAAAAATATGCGATGATAAGTTAGATATTGTTTTTGAAAAAACAGGACAAAAAACTATCGTAAAGAAATTTGTAAATCTTGCTTGAGTCTAATACCAATTCCCATCTTTAAATGGGTTAAAATAATAAATAATCTAACTTTATATTTTTTGATAAAAATCTACAAAAAGCCTCGTTAGAATATGAACATACTGACGACTCGTTTTTTATAATTTTTATCTAAAAAATATTTTGCCTGTATCATTCATTAATAGATTAAGAATTGGTATAAGGTATTAATAGAGATAGAATTTTAAAATTTAACCATTAATATAGCCTTTAAAGACCTTTTTATATTAAAATCTGTTTTTAAATTTACCTAAAAAATGACAAAAAAATCCTCTATTTTATTGGCCGATCATTGTGAGGCGGCTGTAACAAATAATAAAAAAGTTATAATACTTGGAAGTGGCCCTAATAGAATTGGCCAGGGCATAGAATTTGACTATACCTGTGTTCATGCTGCTTTTGCCTTTAGGGAGGTTGGCATAGAGGCTATAATGGTGAATTGCAATCCAGAAACAGTTTCTACAGATTATGACACTTCTGACCGCCTTTATTTTGAGCCTTTAAATGATGAAGATGTCTTGGAATTAATAAAAAAAGAACAACAAAATGGAGAATTGCTGGGAGTTAATGTACAATTTGGTGGTCAAACTCCTCTTAGCCTGGCAAATTTTTTAGAAGAAAATAATGTGCCAATTATTGGCACTTCTCCTGACACTATTGATTTAGCGGAAGATAGAGATAGATTTAAGGTTTTTTTACAAAAATTAGAATTATTGCAGCCAGAGAATTGTATTGCATATAGTGCAGTGCAAGCAATTGATAAGGTGCATCAGATAGGTTTTCCAATTGTTGTGCGCCCTTCTTATGTTTTAGGCGGAAAGGGAATGGCGATAATTTATGATGAAAAATATCTTAGAAAATATTTGGGTGATTATGGCGAAGTTTTTGAAACAGGACCTTTACTTTTGGATAAGTTTCTGACTGACGCAATTGAGGTTGATGTTGATGCAATTAGTGATCAGAAGGATGTTTATGTTGCCGGAATTATGCAGCATGTGGAAGAGGCGGGCATTCATTCTGGTGATTCTGCTTGCTCTATTCCTCCTTATTCTTTAAGCAAGAAAATTATTGAAAAAATCAAAGATGCTACAATTAAGCTAGCTCTTGGACTTAAGGTTAAAGGCTTAATGAATGTACAATTTGCCATAAAGGATGACCAATTATATGTTTTAGAAGTAAATCCGCGTGCTTCAAGAACCGTTCCTTTTGTTTCAAAGGCCACGGGAGTCAAAGTGGCAAAAATTGCTTCTTTAGTTATGGTCGGTCATAAATTGGCAGAATTTAAGCTAGAATATAAAGAGCCAAAATATTTTTCAGTGAAGGAGGTGGTTTTTCCTTTTGCGCGTTTTAACAATACTGACGTACTTCTTGGCCCTGAAATGAAATCAACGGGTGAGGTTATGGGTATTGATAAAAGTTTTGAGCTCGCATTTGCTAAGGCTCAAATTGCTTCAGGAGCTAAGCTGCCAAGAAGTGGCGTTGTTTTTATTTCAGTTAAAGATTCTGATAAAAATAAAAAGATAATTAATATTGCTCAAGACCTAATAAAAATTGGTTTTAGCATTGTGGCTACACATGGCAGTTGTGAATTTTTAAAGAAAAATAATATTCAAAGCATTTCTGTTAACAAAGTTACAGATTCTAGTCCTCATATTGTTGACATGATAGAGGATCAGAAAATAGATTTAGTTATCAATACAACCGAAGGAGCGCAATCTACGAAGGATAGCTTTTCAATTAGAAGGACGTCTTTAATTAAAGGCATTACTTGCGTCACTACAATCACAGGAGCTATGGCTATGGCTGGGGCGCTAAAAGCCTATAAAGATACAAATTATAATTTAGAGGTTACAGCTTTGCAGGATTTGGTATAAATGTATCATTTTGATGCATGTTATGTATTATTTTAATACAGTATGTATCGTTTTGATACAGCTATACCAGAATCTGTCTTTAAATTCTAGTAATTAAATGCATCTATTTTCTTCCCTCTTTTTCTTCTTTAAAATAAAAATCTTTAAGCTCTGTTTTATTGATAAACAATCTATCTATTATAGATAAACCTTTATTTTATTTATCTTTATCTGTAATATCAATTCCCATGTATGGACCACAAATAAATGCAAGTAATTTTTTCAATAATTTTACTTTAAGTTTTAATTGATATTTTGTAGCTAAATGCAAACATGTATTCGGCCTATTTGGAAAATTATTTG